>NZ_AP023322.1:3600000-3900000 GCF_015097275.1 Coprobacter secundus subsp. similis | reverse complement strand
TCCTCAACTACAACGTTTTTACATTCCACAAGATGAAGAACTTTAGGCCTATCACCCTTTCCATTGCCAAAATCAAAATCCGGAGCATCTCCACGACCGTTGATGATACCCTTACCTATTATCTTCACATTTTCTATTCCCTTTCCAAAAACTAATGCACTGGTTTCAATAGCTCCGGCATTAGGAAATACAGCACGATAATCTTCGATATTACGACTACCGATTAACTGGGCACCCTCCTCAAGTTTCAGCGTCATATTGGAACGCAGGAATATGGGCCGAATAGCATAACGGCCACTGGGAATCACAACCGTTGCCTGTTTCATTGAGCAAGCATCGATAGCTTGTTGTATCAAATCAGTAACATCATCTCGTCCATTATTAGAAACACCACAAGACTCCACTACATTTAGCTCCCCACCTTTAGGTACAAGATCTACAAACGGATTATCAGATTCTATTCCCAAATTATATTCATCCACCGGCTGTTTAGTTAAAGAAACATTCTTCAATACCGGAAGCTGAAACGATTCATTTCCCATGGTCCAGACAGTTTCAAAATCCCAATTAGTGTAAGTCGACTGAGTAGCCAACTCTTCAGCACTCTTATCCTGTCCGTTCTTACCATTGGCGTCGCTACTTGAAAATGGAGCGTCATTAATGGTACAACCGGAAAATGCAAAATTATTAGTCAACGTTATTTTCTCTTGTTTTGCCCAAGTAAATATACGATTAGGCGTTTCATCCTTAACCGACAATCTTTTATTAATAGCTACACAGTTCGATATAGTTGCCTCCATCTGTGCAACTGCACCATCGGATGCACTGACTGTACCCATTATGCCTCCTGTAGAACCTCCACCATCAACTGTTATATTATTCAATGCATAACACTTTTCTATAAGAACCGTACATCCACCATACGAACTACCGATAATCCCACCGACACCGTCGGCTGTAGCATATACATTTCCTTTTGCGTAAGAGTTGGTAATAGTTATATGTTGGTTATTGTTCCGTCCTACAATACCACCGACAAGTGTACCTTTCGACTCTACATTTCCTGAAACATAGACCTCCTGTATCAAAGTCTGCTTAGTTCCTCCAACACCTGTAGATAACCCAACTAGAATACCTACATTACTACTCCCTGTTATTTTTTTCCCATCAGCAACAATCACTCCTAATTTCTGTATGGTAACATCTCCACCGATAACTCCAAATAACCCGACATTAGCTGCATCAGCATCTATCCATATATTTTCTATCACATGGCCATTTCCGTCAAAAGTTCCGACAAATGGTGATGTATCTGTTCCTATAGGAGCCCATCCTGTCGCAGGAGTATTAATTGTTATCCAATTTGCCAAATCAATATCGGCACCTAATTTATAGTGGGCACTCAAATTATCCCTTACACTATTCAGCTCGTCGGCTGTACTTACCACATACGGGTCTTCTACCGTTCCTGTACCAGAAGCAAAACCGGCAGCCCACATATTGAATGAGACTCCCGAACAAAAAATACAGGATACCATCCAATATTTAAAACCATTAAACATTCTCATCGTTCTCATGATACTTAAGTATATAAAAATTAAACATTTATTTCTTATTCTCCATCAGGAGTTTCTCTCCCCACATCCAAGCTTCTCGCCACAATTCTGGATAATTATAATGCTCGGTCTCCGGTGCTGGAATAAACGTCTTCGGTGATAGAATACTGTTATATACAGCGTATGATGTTGTAGGTGGACATACCATATCATTATACCCAAAAGAGATAAAAATCGGTTTATCTAATATCCTTGCAAAGTTGACAGCATCATAATAAGCAATAACCTCTTCTTTTCTTCGGATAGTAACATCTGCATAATCTTTCTCCTTAAAATAATGTGGCCATCCTCCTGCACGACCATGCAAATAACCATTTACATCAGCCAATGCAGGATAGAATACAACACATCCCATTACCCTATCATCCAATGCAGCAGTTACCAACGATAATAACCCACCTTGGCTACCACCGTAAACAATCAAATCTCCGTTGAATTTTGACATACTATATATGTAATCGACCATACGGAGACACCCCATATATACCCGCTTATAATAAACCGTCTCAAGATTATCCCAATTAAAATTCCAATAGCTGTCCAACGGGCCATAACGCAAATCTTGATATACCGAAGCCGGCATTGTTACCGGGACTCCATGTATCCCCATATCCAACGTTATATATCCTCTTTCAGCTTCTGCTATATGTCCTTCATAAGGACGTACTCCAGCTCCGGGCACACGTAACAATGCAGGATATTTTTTATCTCCTTTCGGGATACAAAGTATTCCGAACATGCGGCTCCCATACTGAAAATTCTGGACACTCAGTTCATATACATCCACCTTCGATGTACATCTTTCCGGCAATAAACGTAACCGGGCATCCATTGGTACATCTGCATTCTCTCGTTTAGCTTTCTCCCAAAAATCCAGAAAATCAGCCGGCATCTTTGTAGTAGGTTTCAAACTCTGAGGCTCATACCCTGCCGTAGCCCTCCCCTCATACATTTTTTCCCCTACCTCCACAAACGCACGACAACGTAAAAAGCCGGGAGTACGCAAAGAACCGGCATCTACCGTAATTTTGCCATTTTTCAAAACTATTGTTTCTTCCTTAAAAGGCTCCATCATATCCCGAGACAGCTCATACCGGACCTCTACCCCTTTTTGCAAAATTCCATCTTTAGTCACCGTTATTGTGAAACAGGCATCTTTACCTAACGGATATAGCCAGGTCTCACTGTCTGGAACGACCGAGACTTGTATCATTTGTCTCATAGGTTGCGCCACACAAACCCACGAAATACAAACAAAAAAGAATAACAGACTTAACTTTCTCATTTCTTTTTCAACGTAGGTTTAGCACCGTTAAACGTACATCCCGTCTGTACAAAATTCTTGACATCATCAAGATAGAACATTGGCCTTTCATCTTTATTCTTAGTAATCATCTTTATATTGGACAAGGTAATACCATCGGCATGACGTATGTAAAAACCCGATGCCGGCAAGATAGAGCCAAACATTCTATTTTCAGGATACTTATCTATTGCTTCTGGTACTTCCATTTTTATTTCATCTTTACCTACTTCTGCATCAGTAACCAATGTTATATCACTTATAGTTAAATTCTGGATGTCCCCTCCGGGAACTCCTGTAATAGAACAAGCTACCTTGCTTTCGCTACGAGCGACAACACGACTTATTACCACATCATTGATACGGCTTATCTGCTTAGAAAAAGTCCTCTTGCGGTCTCCCAATCGGACAAATATGGGTGTCTGCACAGCACGCATCGCAATATCAGAAATGATAACATTCTCCATCAATCCCCCATCTACTGACTCCAAAGCAATTCCTGCTACTACAGTCTTATCTTTAGTACCAAGCCAAGGATAACTTTTATACCACTGACGAATATGGTCTTCTGAAGCCCTATCAATCACACAATTAGATATTGTCACATTCTTAAATCCACTATATGAAGATGTCCCGAATTTTATAGCGTTACAATTTGTTTTCAATACACAATTAGTTACTGTTACGTTTTCACAAGGTGTATCGGTATCACTTTTAAGGCATAGTGCATCATCGTCACAATCAATATAACAATCTGACACCACAACATTACGACTATCAATGTCAAGACCATCATTATTCCAGTTAGAATGACAATATACTTTCACTCCTCTCACAATAACCCCATCACATTTTTCATAATCTTGCGTCCAATACGCCGAATTGCGTAATGTTACATCTTGTACTCGTACATTATTGCAACTCATAAAGTAAATTATTTTAGGTCGTCTCGGACCACCTTTAGAGTCATTTCCATGTTGAAAGTTAGGATGAGCCCCTTGTCCGTTAATTGTGCCCAAACCTGTCACTGCAATATTCCGGGCATTCCGAGCAAAGATCAGTGCGGGAGTTTCTTTTCCTTTGAGATTAGGAAACACTTTATGATAAGACTCCAAATCTGTACTTCCCAATAACTCTGCACCAAATTGCAAATGCAAGTTTACATCTGATTTCAGAAAGAGTGTTCGCGTTAGAAATTTACCGGCGGGTATCTCCACAGTTCCCCCTTGCCGAGCAGAACAATCATCTATAGCCTTTTGTATAATAGCCGTATTATCAGTTATTCCGTCTCCTTTAGCTCCTAATGTGGTTACATCAACTGAATAGGCAAAAGACTGAAATACAAAAAAGCAAGCAATCAGTGTCAATAAATTTTGTCTCATCATAAATCGGTTCTTTTTTATTTTTATAATTCTATTTCGTATCTTCCTGTTCTTTATTCCTTATTTACAGGACAATAGGTTACTTTCTCTTGATTACAAATTTTATTTGCAATCATTCATTATTATTTAATATTTCCATTAGTTTTGGTTCTAAATAAGCAGCCATACGTTCGAATCCCAAATCATTCGGATGTATACCATCACCTGTTCCTTCATGGTCTTTTCCTATCAAATCTTTTCCTTCAATGAAATAGAGTTTTTTCACACCTCTTTTGCAAAGTTTTTCTACTTCATTTCGTATAGTTTCATCTTTTATCCGTAAATCGCTTTTTATCTTTAAATTGAAATTGCCTATATCCATAGCAATACTCTGCATGACAATAATAGGAGCTTCCGGATGCTTGTTCCGGATCGTTTCAACCAGATAAGCCGTACGTTCAGATATCTGCTGAGCCGTAGCATTGGGGACGCAATCTAAAATATAAGCATCAGCCTTTATATCGGCCAAACAATCAGCCATACTATTCTCCATACGAGCATTTCCACTAAAACCCAAATTGATAAAATCGATACCGGCACGCCGAGATAGTTTGGCTACATAAGTGGTTCCGGCTCTCGAAGCTTCAGCTCCATGCACAATACTTGACCCATAAACTAAGACTTTTTTCTCAAACGGATACGGTAACGCCACTATCTCAGAACCCTCTTCCACCCCTATTTTCAATGTTTTAGTTTCGCTAAATAAAGGGAGATAAAGAAGACATTTTTTCGGAGTATCGTCCATCTCCTGCACAATTATACTTTTGCTACGAGTGCTATTCAGTTCTGGCTTACCTACCCCAGCAAACTCCCATATTCCATTACGCTCAATATACAAATCCAATCCTTTATGTGCAATAGCCGATAAATTCGGAGATGGTTTATCCGGTTTTACTTCCCACTCAGCAGCAATCACCGAACTATTCGTCATAAAGCCGATAGCCAATCCGCAAGAAAATGTAGACAAGTATTTTATTTTAGGCGGTAAATCTTTAAATAAAGCCGTATCGAGTCGATGGTAATATTCTTTAGAAGAGCAAGCCTTTCCCACCATAAGCAGATTCCGCGCATCAGTATACTTCAATACTTGAACATCTACTATTCCAGTAAACAATAAGCTTACCATTCCCAGTCTTAATATCCTATACATAATTATTACACATCTTTCAGAAAAATATACAATATTCCTACCTCTCTTTCAATGTCCATCCAAATCCCAAATGAAAAAGATTTAGATGGACATTACACTTCTTCAACAATACTTAACTAGCCTAAAAAACTAAACTATTCAATCGCAATAGCCCGACTATTCATTCCCTACACCGCCAGGAGGTGTTATGGATACAATTACCTTCCAACTTGTTTGCTTAATACCGTTAGGAGAAGTTACGGTATACTCTTTAGGAGTAGAAAGATCCGTGAAACCACTTAATGCCGGAGTTATAGTCGCTCCGGTAGATATAGTCAATACCAGTCTAAGATGAGTCAAATCGGTCCCTTCCGGAACAAAAGCCTCAACGACAGCATTTTCCATATCTATCTCAAAAGACTCGATAATATTTACAGGATTTTCGCTTGTCGCATAAATAGTTATCCCTGTTATATTTGCCGTCTCATACGCATCGTTTATTTCATAATCGATTTTAGAACATCCGGCCGTCACAGACAATAAAGCAACAAATAATATATATATCAACTTTTTCATAAGTCTTTCCTTTTTTCATTTATAAACTATTACCACCCTGGATTTTGATGTCCTGCCAGTTTGGGATTACGACTTATCGCATGTTGCGGTATAGGTAAGAGATAATTTTTCTGCGAATCGAAAATTCTCGTAAAATATACTGCCCGCGGATTATAACTCGGTACAGAAACTGCCGTCGGTACCATCTCTGCCGGTCTTTGATAAGTAATTTCCATCTTATAAAAAGGACCTACAAGGACTTTGTCTCCAATTCGCCAACGCATAATATCGAAATAACGTTTATTCTCAAACGCCAACTCTACCCGACGCTCATTGCGAATACGCTCTCTCAATTCCGCTTGTCCCAATCCCGATATTTCCGGTTGCCCGGCACGACGACGCACATGATTGATAGCATCATATACAGTTTGATCAGGCCCAGAGAATTCATTCTTCGCTTCCGCATAAGTCAACAGTATTTCAGCATAACGCAATACAATGAGATTTCCTCCTTCACCATCTCTGTTTAAATATCTATTTTTTGTACCACAACTTACAGCTTCATTTTGATGTTTACGGATAAAATAACCGGTTTTAGTTGCTTCTACTTTAGAACAATACAAACCATTCGGTAAATTATCTGTTACATTCTTCCACTTTCTCCTATCATTCTCATCCCAAACATACCGGTTGGTACTAAGTGAAAGTGTCGAATCCTTCCACACAACACCGTCATACAATATGGAAGCGTAAAAACGGGCATCCCGATTTTCATAAGGATGAGCAGCCTCTTCTGGATCATTCCAATCAAATGGAGTACCATCCTGCATTTCAAAGGCATCTACCAACATTTGAGACGGATTCGAATTTCCCCATCCATAATCACTGCCCACTCCCGGATATCCAGGAGCTGCAATAGTCTGATATCCCTGCTGATGACGCTCCGGATTTTTATACTGTACATCAAAGATCACCTCTTCATTACCTTCATACG
The DNA here is from genome assembly GCF_015097275.1 of Coprobacter secundus subsp. similis. Lineage (GTDB taxonomy): Bacteria > Bacteroidota > Bacteroidia > Bacteroidales > Coprobacteraceae > Coprobacter > Coprobacter secundus. The sequence goes on along the minus strand of NZ_AP023322.1, from coordinate 3,892,982 downwards.
CTTCCAAAAATAAATTGGCAAAATTTTCGGCCTTTTTACTCAATTTCTTTGTTGTAGATTTCTCGTTAGGATCTCCGTCATTTTCCCGGAACAGACTATACTCACCCTTTAATTCTCCATTAATCAATATATCTGCTGTATTAGCTGCATCCTCATAATATTTGGCATCGATTACTCCCGCTGCATGCAAATAGGTTACAGCCTGAAAACCTACAGCCGCCCCTTTAGTAGCTCGGCCATACTCCTCTGCAGGAAGCTCCGAACGCTTAGGCAAACGTTTTGCAGCTTCCCCAAAGTCCTCTATAATAAATTTCATAGTCTCCTCCGAGGTGCTCCTCTCATAATAAATATCATCAACTTCTTTATTCAAAGCCTTTTTTACCAAAGGTACTCCACCCCAAAAACGCCAAAGTTCCAGATAATTCAAAGCACGAAGGAAATACATATCTCCCAAAAAACGCTCCTTTTCAGTGTCAGACAATACTTCAGAAGCCGCAATTTTCTCCAACCCAAGATTTGTCCTACGAATATTTTCATAAAGGGCGTCCCAACGACTTTTAAAAGGTTCAGGAATCGTAGCTGCCGTAAAACTAAACTCCGACAATGAAATAAATCCCGAAATACCCATATCATCCGTCCAAGCATGGTCAAAAGAATACCAATCTCGAATTCCTTTAGTCATACAATACAAAGGACCATCCAACGTTTTATTATACGTCTCATTCACATACATACCGGTGGCCGATTTACTTGACCAAACAGCCTCATCTGTAATTGCCGTCCTGGATTCTATATCCATAAAATCGGTACAAGAATTAAAAAAAATACCTACCCCGACTACGGCCAATATCATCATCTTTTTCATAATCTTTTCTTGTTAAAATGTTATATTAACACCCAATGAAGTTATAAACTGCTGTGGATAAGCATTATAATTTTGGTTCTCCACATCAAAATCTCTCGGCATAGCCGAATAGATAGTCCACAGATTATAAAAATTCAAATATAACCTCAATTTATCTACATGAATTTTCCGCAACAATCGCTGTTCGAAATTATATCCTAACTCCAAAGATTTCAATTTCAAATATGCTGTATTCACTACCCAGAATGAAGACGTTGTATAATTCATACCTTCAATCGTTGACAAACGCGGATATTTGGCATTCGGATTAGGATTATCCACCGTCCATGAATTTATATGGTCCTTACGAGGTTTATCATTCTCAAATGGGAAACGTACTCCTCGGTCAGACGAACCGCTAGCGTCCTGCCCCATATAAAAATCAGAATGTCCTGTACCTTGTAAAAACAAGTTCAAATCAAAATTTTTAAATTTGATACCAAGAGTATAGCCATACATAATCTCCGGGACACGGGTACGACCGATAATGGTTTCATCTTCATTATCAATTTTTCCATCCCCATTTATATCACGATATTTAATATCCCCAGGACGAGTCGACGCACTCTGATATGCCCAATTATCTATTTCTTCTTGGCTGGCAAATAATCCTTCGGCAATATATCCTCTCAACTGCGATGCAGATTTACCGGTGCGTCTAAAACGTGGAATACTATATGTTCCCATCGATTCAGCAATATCTATTTGTCTATCACGAGAAAATCCAAAAACGAATGAATTATCTATTGAAAAATCTTTATTTATTCTCGTATGGTTGGTAACAGTAAGGTCAACTCCATAACGTTCCTCCTTTCCGGCATTATATTGTGAAGGTTTAATACCATATTCAGTAGGGAAATCATCAGTCGGGACAATAATTTTATCTTTTCGATAATCACGATATACATCGAACTCAACTCCCAACAATCCGTTCCACATCGACAAGTCAAATCCGGCATTAGCTTTCAATACACTTTCCCATGTCAAATACGGATTAGGCTCTGCACTTTCGTACAACCCTGAAGCTGTTGTTTGAGTTCCTGTTCCCCACACATAACCGTCTCCTATCGTATAGGTGGGGCTCCATTGGAAAGGATTACCTACCGGATTACCCGATTTTCCATAAGAAACTCTAAATTTCAAGTTATCAATAATATTTATATCACTCATAAAAGGTTCTTCTGAAATACGCCATCCTAACGATATAGACGGGAAAAATGCAGCTCTACTACCAGGAGCATACTGGTAAGTGCGGTCATAACGTCCGGCCAGCTCTACCAAATATTTCTGTGCATAATCATAGTTAACACGAAATACGAAACCATCTTGAGCTTCAGCAGATGAAGTACCAGAATTGTACTGATTATCCTTAGAGCCCATATTCAATTCAGGAATCAAAACATCAAAGCCTACACGACGAGCACTATAATCAAGCTTGGTTCCACCCCAACGACGCTCATAAACAAAAAGTCCCGAAATATTATGGTCACCAAATGAGTTAGCATAATTCAAATATGCCTGTACGGTATAATAAGCTTTTATTTTTGATGATTGAGACAACTCCTCATCTGTCTGAAGTTCAGACTTATTATACTTATTATTAGCTGCGTCATATACGTAATAATCATAAGGAACATTCCAGTTTTTAGAATGCGTATCCTTACGGTTCATATTGAACAATCCTTTTACAGATAAACCTTCCAAAAATGGTAACTCTTGATTTATTGATAAACTTATATTCTGATAATTATTTTCATTACGCTTTTCTCCACCTCCATATATAGTCTGATACATACTACCACCTATAGATGACTGGAAAGCAGGTAATCCATTACTATACACATCAGCTTCCGTAGCCTTTGCTCGGTAAATATTGGTCATTGCCGATTCGGCAGATGCCGAATTAGTCCTTTTACGATCAAAAACAAGACCTAAATCAGCAGAAATAGTCGTTGTTTTGGTCGGCTTCAAATCAAGATTGGTTCGTACATTATAACGACGGTAATATTGGTCATCACTAAACATACTGCCTTGTTTCATATATCCCAAAGCGACATAAGCTCTTATCAAATCATTGCCCCCGTTAAGTACAATATTATGTTTCTGACTGGTAGAGGTGTTCATATAATTTTTTACCCAATCGGTATTCGGGTAAGCATCTGTTCCTTGTTCATGTGCTGCAAGCATTTCTTCTGTAATGGCATTGGCTTCATCCATCATACCATCCATTTCATATGCTTTCTTTTTCAATCGCAGCCCGTCAGCTGCATTCATAAATTCAGGAGTATTAGTAGGTTTCTGCCAACCAAACTCTCCATTATAATTCAATGTTATTTTTCCTTGCGAGTTACTTCCTCGTTTTGTAGTAATCAAAACAACACCATTGGCTCCCTTTAATCCATAAGGTGCGACCGCCGATGCATCCTTTAATAAAGTTACAGACTCAACTTCCTCCATATTGATCATATTATAATCACTCTCGATACCATCGACCAATACGAGAGGATTCTTATTACCTCGAAGGTATAATGTAGAAGCATCATTTCCCGGTTCTCCAGACGCCTGCTGAGTAACCAGACCTGAAACTCGTCCTCCTAATGCATTGGAAACATTGGCAACCGGCATAGTTGTCATCTCTTCCGCTTTTACCGAAGCTACAGAGCCCGTCATATTCACACGTTTTTGTACTCCGTACCCAACAACGACAACTTCGTCAAGAGTCTGATTATCCTCTTTCATGACAACGTTTACCAAACTTTTCCCGTTTGTAGGTACTTCCTGCTTCAAATAACCAATATAAGTAAAAACTAAAGTTGAATTTTTATCTCCAGCGGGAATATTTATTGAATACTTCCCATCGATATCGGTTACTGTACCAACCGTAGTACCCTTCACAACAATACTCACCCCTATCATCGGTTCCCCAGTGGCATCATTTACCGTACCTGTCACCTTCTTCGACCTTTGGGCAAATGCCGATGACAAACACATCAGCATTAACACAGCTATTAATGCAGTAATCCGTCTCTTTGGTTTTACAAGACCAGATACATCTGTTTTTGCATGCTTAATCATGTTATTTTTTTTAATTAATGTTATTCTCAAACAGTTAAGAGTAGAAAGACAAGAGTGAAAAATATCTTTTGCTATTCGTTTTTTCACTCTTGTCCTATTCAAAGCTTATTCTTTCACAATCTTAACAACTTGCCCATCAACACTCAGCAAATATATACCTGCATTCAAAGAAGATATATTCAACTCTGAGTCAAAGCTTGTCATCACAAGTTTTCCTGTCAAGTCATATACTGAAACTTCAGATCCATCAACTTTATTGGCAATCGATACTTTACCTGTTGTTACCGTTGGATACACACATATATCATCTGCCGCTGCCAATATAATGCCAGAGGTTTCTCCTGGTAAATGAGCAACTTTAGTTGTAGGTTGCTTATCTTCAGCAAAAACATTCAAAATAGGTAATTGATAATCACCATTGCCCATCGTCCAAACTGCAGGGTCCCAAAACAAATAATCATCACCAAAATATATATCTTCTTTTACTACTTCTTCCGATGATTGGTTCAACCCATTTTTATTTGTTTCAAGACCATCAGTAACTATCGCCTCATTCACAGGCATATCAGCCCAAGCATATGCATACTCATACATATAAGGTGTCGGATTTTCCGGTTTCTCGTATCCGACCAAACGTCCCACGTTAGCAGCAGGAGAATTAGGAGCTTTTACTGAAGGATTCAAAGCTATAGAAGCAATTACATCATGACGAATTGCAGAACCATTCGGAAATCCACATTCTCCAATAAGACCTCCAGCTTTAGATTCTGCAGCATTAGTACCAGCTTCTACTTCACAAACAGAATAAGATGTCTCTATTTTGATACCTCTATATCCTTGGCCTACCAATCCTCCTGCTTTAGCAAAACCATACACTTTACCTGCAGTATAACAATTCACTACTTCAACATTACCCAAAGCCGATGTCATGGCAACAATAGGACCTGCAACTCCAGTCTTCTGTCCATCACCAACTGCATATATATTACCGATAACGAAACATTCAGTCATCGTAATAGTCTGTCCTGTATAAGGAACTTGGCCAATAATACCACCGACATTATTTAAACCTCTAACTTCTTTACCGTCAGCAACAATCAAACCTAACTTTTTTACACCGAATTTACCACTCGATTTCACACATCCGAATAACCCTACATTTTCAAGTTGAGGTCTATTAATATAAAACCCTGATATTACATGACCATTGCCATCAAAAGAACCAGTAATACCTGTTTCAGGTGCAGCGCCTATAGGCTCCCATCCACTTTCTGCAGAATTAGTAGTAAGATAATCTGTCAAATCAATATCCGCATTCAAACGAAAATGATTTCCATCCAGATAATTACGCACCTCATTCAGTTGCTCCGCCGTTTCTATAATATATGGATCACTTTCCGAACCCGTCCCCCCGGCAAACTGAGCACTTGCACTCATTGACAGCATCATAGCTGATACTGCCAAAGACATACTTTTGTAGAAAACATTTTTCATAATTTTAAATTTTAAAGATTAAACACTTAAGTTCACATTTATTCCATATTATATTTATATATCAGAATTCATCAACATTAAAGGTTTTTCAATGAATTTCTTAAAATCAGCTTCTGACGGATGCCCGGGAAAAGGTAAATAATAATGATTTGGTTTATCCGGCTCCCAAGCATTACGCCAAAATAATATCCACCCTAATTTATATTTACTGATAATTGGATAAACAATACTCGTAAAATAAGAAGTATCCCAAATCGATTCTTCTCCTGTCTCTCCTACTATAGGAAGTTTCCCTGATTGAGAAGCACAATCTGTCACAATCTGTATATTTCTCTCAAAATCAATTTTATATTGGTCTACATTCTCCTCACTACGGCCTTTTAAGTAATGATCAAAACCCAAAATATCAACATACTCGTCGCCCGGATAACGTTCAAGATAATGCTCTTTACTCTGTACGTTGGAAGAAGAATAAGCATATAACAGATTATGCACCCCTTTCGTATTCCGCAAATAATCACTTGTCATTACCCATAACTGCTTATACTCATCGGGAGTAGATTGTTTACTACTCCACCAAAACCAATCTCCAGTATGTTCATGATACATACGGAAAATAACAGGTATATATGTCCCGTTATCATCTTTTAAATCTAAAAAGAAATCTCCTAAACGGTCCAACCACATCAAATAATCACTATGAAGGCTACCTCCTGGCAAAATAGAACGAACTACTGTGTCCTGGGCACAATCCCAAGTAGAATTTCCAGTAGCAATGTTATCGGCATGCCAACTAAAAGAAGAAATACCTCCCCGGGCATGGTGTTCCCGTACATATTTTTTTATTTGTCTAAAATACACTGAATCAAGGCTATATTCTGCTCCTAACTCTATATGTCCCAACTCAAATCCGAACATAGCAGGATAATCACCTGTCATACTTTTAACATCAGATCTGCCATCTTCTCCATACCAACCATGTCCATATAACGGATCATCTTGGTGACCTACCATAATACCTTTTTCCATTAAACCAAACAATCGGTTATACAAAGCTACTGTTTCCTGTGTAGCCTGAGAATCTACCGGTATCCTCTCTTTCTGAGTCGTCTTACAGGAGAAACAAACAAGCATAATCATTCCGATCAAACATATATTCTTCATGGGTTCTTTATTTATTTGTTATATACCTATTACAATGTGATGAATTTATCCTTTATATCTATTAACACTTAGAATCTTCCATTATCCTATTACATACAAAAGACTAAAATTTTGCTGCCAATATTTCTTCTTTTTTATTTGCCATATTTTTGTCTATCAATGCACACAAAGTCTGTACAGAAGTCATTGAACGCAATCCGTCAGATTTAGTGTTGATACAATAATCCAATAAACGATCTACTGTAGATACTGCAACATGCATACGTGTATCACTTGAGGCATAATAAATAAATACCGTACCATCATCGTCCAATATCCATCCGTTACAAAACAACACATTCGAAACATCTCCCACTCTCTCACTCCCCAAGGGAGCCATAAAATAGCCCGCCGGTTCAGCTATTATCGTCTCTGGATGCTTCAAGTCTGTCATATATAAATACAATACATATCTCAAACCGGCAGCACATCCTCTCACGCCATGTGCCATATGTAACCAACCTTTTGAGGTCTTTAATGGATGAGGCCCCTCTCCGTTTTTTAACTCCTTTATTGTATGATAATATCTGAAATTTATAATCTTCTCCTCTTTAACCTCTGCATTTTCCATACTATCGATCAATGCCCAACCGATGCCACCTCCACTACCGGCATCAATAAAACCGTCTTGTGGACGTGTATATAAAGCATATTTCCCATTCACAAACTCCGGATGCAATACAACATTACGCTGCTGACTTTTCGACTTCAAATCCGGCAAACGTTCCCAGTTTTTTAAGTCTTTAGAACGCACTATTCCGGCAGCAGCAACAGCCGAAGACAAATCTCCTGCCGGAGCATCCGGGTCTTTTCGTTCAGTACAGAAAATACCATATATCCAACCATCTTCATGTACAGTCAAGCGCATATCATATACATTTACATCCGGTTTTTCCGTTTCGGGGATAACAACCGGATAATCAGCAAAACGGAAATTATCTATTCCATTTGGGCTTTCTGCTATAGCAAAAAAAGATTTCCGGTCATTCCCCTCTACCCTAACCATCATTACATATTTACCATTCCATTTTATAGCCCCGGCATTAAATGTTCCATTTATTCCAAACCGTTCCATTAAATACGGATTCTTTTCCGGATCAAAATCGTATCTCCACTCCAAAGGCGCATGCGCTGCCGTTAAAACCGGATATTTATAACGCATGTAAATACCATTACCTGGTTTAATCGGTTCGTTCTTACGCCCCAACAACATTTCATGTTCCTGCGTAATCTCTTTCAATCGTTGATCAAAAAGAAGACTCATACCATCCATATTATTTTCGATAATATTATTTGTAATTATAGTTACAAATATATAGGTTGAAATATGGCAAGAAAAATACTTTATTATCCAAAACTTGTACTTTCTGAACAAAATATTATTGAGCAAAACATTTATATCCTAATATCTCATTTTACTTTACTTCTGCAATTAATCTACCTACGTTGTACTTGTAATAACGACATAAAATACACCATATTATATATATTTATAGAATTAACTATTCCCATTTAAAATTGTCATTATAAAAAACAAAACTTTACTCCCCCAAAAACAAACATATCAAATTAGAAACATTCCACAAGATAACAGCTCAAAAATATAAGCAATATCTTTATCCCAAGATAAAATTTCATACCCTACAATTTTCTACAAAAGAATATAAACCTCTACATTTATTATTACTTTTCTCCTTATTCATCAATTAGCCTGTCCACTACAGCTCCAAACTTATAAACTCCCGGTTGCAATAAAAAAGATACAATGTTATCTTTTTGAGACACTAATTCTATACCTTCTGAATGTCTCCAACTACGACCACTTTCTTTTATAGAAGCACAATTAACCCCCGGCAGCTTCAAGACTGCAGTCGTATTTGGAGGAACGACTACTCGCATACTTAAAGTTTTTCCTTCAAGAGTCCACTCAGACTTGATATCTCCATACATAGAATTATAATGAGACTTCACCCGTTTCGGACCTTTAATTGTAATCCAAGGTGCAATAACAAAATGTTTGAATCCTGCTTTTGGCCGCTGTATTCCTCCTAATGCTTCAATAAACCAACTACCAACATATAAATAAGAACTATGTAAAGCAGAACCTCGACACTCCCAATCTTCAAAAAAAGTACCATTTCCACACTTCAACATATATCCCCAACTTGGAAAATCTTCTTTTGTTGCCATTTCATATATAAGATCATTACGCCCACTGTCTAACAAGGTATGAAACAAAAATGAACCAGCCGTAATACCTCCCCAGAAATGCCCTTTACGATTTATAAGAATTTCTTGTTCAAGTCGTTTCCAAACTTTATCTTTCAAATCCTGAGGTGGTAAATTCACCATTATTGCCATAGCCAGATATGCAGGATAACCATTTACATAACTATTGTCTGCAGCATTAAAGAAAGTTGCGTGTACAGCCTTACGCACCAAAGATGCTCTTTTCCGATAACTTTCTGCAGTATCTGCATCACCCAATATATCTGCGATAGAGGCCGCTGTCTCAAGACTATAAATCCAATGACAGTTATTGAAAAACAAAGTCTCCCGAGTATCACCAAGTGCTTTACCCTGCTTTTCCATAGCTTTACGTTCCGGCCAAGCAGAAGGCCAAAGCCAATCACCCAAGAAACTCCACTTTCCTCCCCACCGAACCAACATATCATCACGGGAATGTGTCTCTACAAAATCAAGCCATTTCTTTATCATCGAAAAACTCTCGGAAAGAGCACGTTCGTCCCCATATTGCCGATACATTTCCCAAGGTAATGTAATACAATAGCCACTCCATGAAGGTCCACCTCCTCCAATTCGAGTAGGTGCCGTATAAGGAACATTTCCATCTTCTACCTGCACATCTCTCCAATCTTCCATCCATTTATAATAAAATGCCCCTAAGTCATAATTGCCCAATGCTGCACGTGTGGTAGCCAAAGCATCTCCACCATAACCACAACGTTCCCGATGTGGACAATCAACGACATAATTCCCTAAACTCAAGTTCTCAAAAGTCCACAAAGTCGTATTATATATATCATTCAAGAGAGGTATATCACATTCAAAACCTCCTGTACGCTGATAATCAGGACGAATCAACCATCCTCGAATATCTTTCAATTCCGGTTTCGACCGTAAACCACTTACTTGTACCCAACGGCCGGTCATATAATTAAAACGGTTACAAAATTTTCCCTCTCCAGTAGGGCCTATTTTATAAATACTATGTATACCAAAACTTACAGTATCACTTTCTCTTTCAGAAAATTGAAACATGACAGAATCACCAGGCTGACCATCGAGTCTCATCTCAAACCATCCAGCATAATTTATCCCCATATCAACCCTATATGTACCCGGAGATATTTCGCTGACAGAAAGAGGTTTTATTTCTTTTACCAAACGATTCGGTTCTGTCTTATCCGCAGATACAACAATTTTAGGCTCATAGACCTTAGCTTCCAGCCAATCAGTATCATCAAACCTTGTAGTATTCCAACCCGGTTTTTCTAACGAAGCATCATAAAACTCTCCCCCAAAATGGTGCGCTTCCCAATAGCCAATCAAAGTATTGGGACTGGCATGCACTTTCCAAGTTTCATCAGAAATAAGTCGTTGTTTCTTCCCAGATAGAAGTTCCATCTCCGTTTGGACCAAGGCCATAGGTATGGCGGGCTCCCCTACACGCTGATAGGCCGGAAATATCGACCATGAAACTCCCAGCCATAAAGCTATCACATTTTCGCCAGAATTTAGATACTGCGTAATATCATAAGCCATATAACGAGCACGGGATTTATGGTCGGTAACCGAAGGTGAAAGAACGGCATCTCCAACTTTTTGGCCATTAACATACAACTCATGATAACCGATAGACGCTATATATATAATAGCATCCCGAACTTCTTCCGGCAAATCAAACGTTTTACGGAACCATGGGTCAGACATTTTATTATCTATTTTTTGTCCACCGACACTTTGTCGTTCCATCAACTCACACCCGATCCATTGACCTGACCAATTATCTGGAAATAATCCCATACGCCAAAACCCAGGAGAACTCCATGCCGACCAGTTACCTTGCTCATCACATATACGGACTTTCCAAAAACATTTTTGATTTGCTTTTAAAGACTTTCCTTTATATACTATATTAACCGACTCATCTGAAACGACACATCCACTATTCCATAAATCACCTTTATTTTGCCTTAACAATTCCGCTGAACTTGCTACCAAAATTTCATAAGCTGTTTGTTTTTTCCCGCGGACGGTTGTCGGAATCTCCATTTTCCAACTCAAATGCGGTTGACGAACATCTATTCCTAACGGACTATCCAAATACTCGCACCGTAAATCTTTCAGTTTAGAAACCGAAACATCCAAAATATTTTTACCTTCCCCCCCTTTACCAAAAACAATAAGAGAATTTAAAAGACAAAAAACAGTACCTAAACTATACAATAGTCTCAATCGGCTCATAATTGCACACCTTTTTTTATTTATTATTTATCCAATGATGCAAAAATAATTCTACATATTTTGTAAAAAGAATACTTTATTATCCAACACTGATACTTTCTCTACAAAATACAGTAAACAAAGACTATAAGAAAATACGGGACTCAGTATAATTTTCTCGAAATTCTTTTGGCGTACATCCTTTCTTTTTTTTAAAAATCCGATTAAAATTTGATATATTATTGAAGCCACAAGCAAAACAAATCTCAGCAACACTGGTAGTCGTATCAACCAGCATACGAGTAGCGTATCCCAAACGAATTTCATTCAGCGAATCAACAAAACTTCGACTTGTCCGCTTTTTAAAGAAACGACTAAAAGAAACTTCTGTCATCCCTACCAAACCGGCAACATCTGAAAGATGTATCTCTCGAGAATAATTTTCCAACATATAATTATACGCCTTTTCTATACGACGGCTCTTATATATTTTAACATCACTCTCCATTGTCGGACTGGCCAATTCTCTCATCGACGTATCTAAAGATAAATCATATAATATTCCAAAAAGTTTAAACACTGAATGAGCTCCTTCCTTTTCTGAATATAAAGAATACAACCTCTCTTTTATCTGTTCAATGGCTCCCCTCGAAAATGTCAATCCATAATTCGCTCTTTGAAGCATCTCCCTGAGCGAACACAATTGGTTTTTCTGTAACAACTGGTCATTTAGCAAATCACGATGAAATTGTATCGTAATTTCTTTTATTTCCTTTGAATGGCAATTGTGATTTGTCCAACCATGTTCAAGATTTGGGTTTACAATCAAAGTTAATTCCAAATCTCCAATTTCCTCAATACTGTCTCCAACGATGCGTTTCGCACCGGCAGCATTCTCTATAAAATTAAGTTCACATTCGGCATGAGTATGTATAGGAAAAGTAAATTCCGTCTTTTCCCTCGAAAAAATCATAAAACAATCTTTGTTCGATAATGGCGTTACTTCTCTGAATACAGTATTCATGGTTAATACTTAGTCATTTAGATACCGTTTCAAATATACTTAATCTTTTTATAATATATTTTAAATATAAAATTTTTCTTGTTCGAGAAACATAATTATTCAAAAGCAACAATAAAAAAATCAAATCCAAAACTGTACCTATAAACAAATTGGAAACATTTTTTCTACACTTTTATTATAAAAACATCTATATATTTAAAGGACATAAAAACAAATTTATCCAATAGCCATACGATAAAAATAAAACTTATCCCTATACCAGCACATTCTTTATACAATCATTCATAATTAACACTATCAGATATTCTTATCCCATCATTATAAAAACGAACAAACAACTTAATAATTGTATAAAGAAACTATTATTTCAAATGCAAATCACAAAAATTCATGAAGCATTCCCAATCATAATCTGTTATATCATGTTTCCCTTCTCGAATATGATAACCCACATCACTCAATATAGGCTGATTTACAAATGGCAACTCAGCTGACTCCAGGCCATTCATTCCATATAACTGATATATATCTTTTGTATAGTATGCAGACAAATACTCACCCTTCGGATCAGACCACCAATCTCCCTCTGCACTAGCAACATAAAGATATCGTGGTACAATCAAAGCTAATAATTCATGTTGATCAAAAGGCAGCTCCTCTTCATTTCCCGCATATCGACTAAAGCCTGGACAAAACCAATAAGGAAAATCCGTAGTTATACGAGCAATATTTTCTCCATAAACCCTCTTAGATAAAGCCGCTCCACCACATCCAGACTCATTTGATATTACCACCTTAAACCTCATATCTTGAGCTCCAGCCCATAATGCAGCTTTCCCTTGACGAGAATGCCCCACTATTGCAATACGATCCATGTCAATTCGATCTTCCTGCACTAAATAATCGACTATACGACTGGCACCCCAAGCCCAAACTCCGATAGCTTCCCATTCATCATGTTTTCTAGATCTTGGAATATAATCGGAAAAAAGAGACGCTACACTATAGTCACGCATGCCCACTTGATCTGGATAAATATCATGATAACACATAGTCGCGACAGCATACCCACGCTCCAAGATTTGGTCGAAACACCAACGATTTTTCTGCGCACCCCGCTTCCATACAGGGCTATCTTTTCCATATACAAATCGAAGTCCGGGAGAGTGATAAATAGTGGGATCTAATGTCGTACTTGCATTTCCCATAAAATTATACCCGACAAACACCGGAGCCTTACCCTTTACCAAATTTGGAATATATAACAACAATATAGCCTCTATTTCTTTTTCCCCATTCGTAAAAGAAAATAAGACTTGTTTGCAAGTAGCCTTTCCATCCAATGCTTTTGGATTACATGATAATAATGTATAAGAAACAGTTATTTTTTCAGAAGGCGTACGTCCATAAACATGTGTCATAAACAAATCTAGAATTTCCAAACGCCTTTTATCCTCCCATTCTCTAACCGATGTCACTTTCTGTCCATCATTACAAACTAAAGGATCGGGTAATACAAAATCCGGGACCTTATCTTCATCATAATTTATACCTTTAACAATCTCTTGACCATAACAAGCGTCATAAATAAAAAAAAGAAAAATTACTAAAAAAACGATTTCATGATATTATATATTAATAACTATCCACACACTATACTACTTCAATACTAATTCTTCACTGACATTTAATCACTCACAAAGATATCCATTTTATTCATAATTATCCAATGTCTTAAAAATTATCCAATAGTTGTACCTAATGAATTCTTAGTATCATCCTCAATCTTTAATTTGTTTATTTCATTCTATATAAAATTTAGAGAATATCAAGCTTTTTTGTACTTTTGTATTTTCAAATAAAATACGATTATCAAAAGGAAAATAAATATATATGTTTGAGAATTTAAGTGACAGACTTGAACGCTCGTTTAAAATACTAAAAGGTGAAGGTAAAATCACTGAAATAAACGTAGCAGAAACATTAAAAGATGTACGCCGCGCATTACTTGATGCCGATGTGAATTATAAAGTTGCCAAGCAATTTACCGATACTGTAAAGGCCAAAGCTCTGGGGATGGATGTACTTACATCAGTAAAACCCGGACAATTGATGGTCAAAATTGTACATGATGAATTGGCAACCCTGATGGGAGGTGAAGCTGTTGACGTACAAATCAGTGGCAATCCAGCTATCATATTAATGTCAGGATTACAAGGTTCAGGTAAAACAACCTTCTCTGGTAAATTGGCCAACCTGATGAAAAACAAACGGTCAAAGAAGCCGTTGCTGGTAGCAGGAGACGTATATCGTCCGGCTGCCATTGAGCAATTAAAAGTATTAGGTGAACAGATACAAGTTCCGGTTTATACAGAAGAAGGGAATAAAAATCCGGTACAAATTGCACAAAATGCCATAAAACAAGCCCGTCAAGATGGTAATGACTTAGTGATAATCGATACGGCAGGTCGTTTAGCTATTGATGAACAGATGATGCAGGAAATCAAAGCTATTAAAGACGCTGTAAACCCTCAGGAAATCTTGTTTGTCGTAGACTCTATGACAGGTCAAGATGCTGTAAATACAGCAAAAGAGTTTAATGACCGCCTCGATTTCACAGGAGTCGTCTTAACCAAACTTGATGGTGATACCCGCGGTGGTGCCGCGCTCTCTATACGTACTGTTGTAAACAAACCTATTAAGTTTGTAGGTACCGGTGAAAAAATGGAAGCATTGGATGTCTTCCATCCAGCTCGTATGGCCGACCGTATATTGGGAATGGGAGATATAGTATCTCTTGTCGAACGCGCTCAAGAACAATATGATGAAGAAGAAGCTAAACGGCTACAAAAAAAGATTGCCAAGAATCAGTTTGATTTCAATGATTTTATCAGTCAGATACAGCAAATAAAAAAAATGGGTAATCTGAAAGAACTGGCATCAATGATTCCAGGAGTAGGCAAAGCAATAAAAGACATGGATATCGATGATAATGCGTTCAAAAGTATCGAAGCTATCATCTACTCCATGACTCCCAAAGAACGGACAAATCCGGAAATATTGAACGGCAGTCGCCGCCAACGTATTGCTACCGGTAGCGGAACTTCCATTCAAGAAGTAAACCGGTTGATTAAACAATTCGATGAAACACGGAAAATGATGCGAATGGTAACACAAGCAAAAAATCCAGCTCGAATGATGCGAGGAATAAAAAGACGGTAAAATTTTAATATAAAAGGTCAAACATGAAAACCACCGCTTCCGAAATACTCAAGCTACAAAATAAAAAAAGACTTTTCCTTCTACTGTAGCAAGGCATATTCGAGACCGGTGGTTTTGTTATTATAAATATTATATACATTATGCAATTGATAGACGGAAAGGCTATTGCCGATCAGATTAAAAAAGAAATTGCGGCAGAAGTAGAAGAAATTAAAGCTGCCGGTGGTAAGATACCTCATTTGGCTGCTATTTTAGTAGGCCATGACGGAGGAAGTGAAACATATGTAGCCCATAAAGTAAAAGCGTGTGAACAGTGCGGTTTCAAATCCACCTTAATCCGTTTTGAGAACGACGTTACCGAAGAAGAACTCCTTGCCGAAGTCGAACGGCTCAACCAAGATGATGACGTTGACGGGTTCATCGTACAGTTACCTTTACCTAAACATATTTCAGAGCAAAAAGTTATTGAAGCTGTAGACTATCGAAAAGACGTAGATGGTTTTCATCCTATAAATGTAGGCCGTATGTCTATCGGCTTGCCATGTTTCGTATCGGCAACCCCTGCTGGCATTATGGAATTACTAAAACGCTATAACATAGAGACCAAAGGCAAACACTGTGTTGTATTAGGACGCAGCAATATCGTAGGTAAACCTGTAGCCACGCTGATGATGCAAAAAAGTAACCCCGGAAATGCTACAGTAACAGTATGTCACAGCTATTCCCAAAATCTAAAAGAAATATGTTTACAAGCTGACATCATCATTGCAGCTTTAGGTGTACCAGAATTCCTAAAAGGAGACATGGTTAAAGAAGGTGCAACAGTTATAGATGTAGGTACTACACGGGTACCTTCTGATAAAACTAAATCAGGTTTTAAATTGACTGGTGATGTGAAATTTGATGAAGTAGCACCCAAATGCGCCTATATTACTCCTGTTCCGGGAGGTGTAGGCCCTATGACTATTGTATCATTAATGCGTAATACTTTGTTAGCCGGTAAGAAAGCTATCTATTAATCTATTCCTAATATAATAAAAGGGGTAATTAATATTACCCCTTTTATTATATTATCTCAATGATTAGATACATCAATACTTGTGTTCTCCACTCTCCATTTCCAATTCAGTAATAGGTGCTCGGTCCATCGCCCGCCAAGCATAGAAAATATAGCCCAATACAAATGGTAACAGCAATGATACAACACTCATTACTTCAAGGGTAAACAAACTTGATGAACTATTATAAATAGTCAATGAACTTTGCATATCGGTAGCTGAAGGATAATAAGGCGTATTATTATATCCAGCCAAAAAAAACAGGCTCAACACCACAAGCACCGTTCCTATACCACTAAACCATATTCCCAAACGCCATTTCGTTGCAAATGCAGCTCGTATTATAGCATATAAGACACTTGCTACACCTGCCAAAAATAAGACAGCAACCCAAGGCATCTCTACCAAATTAAAGAAATACTTGTACGGTCGTACATATATTTCAGAACTTCCGTCAGCAAACTCATAGCCATCGGACAACAACGTTACAGCAACAAAAGTCAAAAACAAAACTACAAACGGAATCGCATTATACAATACCTGTCGACGACAACGGATATAAATCGTATCATCATCTATATTATTCATAAAATAAAGAGAAGCCTGTACACGTGCCAAGAAAAATACCGTAACGCCCAGCAACAAATTGCGCCAATCAACAATGGCCTCCAAACCATGAGACGGATTTTGCCAAGTCGAAATCACTGGCATAGATACATCCATCAAATTATTCTTATCTATTCTAAAATCAGCTCCAGTAAAAAACGTTCCCACAGCGATACCCAATAAGATAATGCCAACAAACCCATTTATTAATAAAAAAATATCATACACCTTAGTTCCCAATAAATTACCTTTTTTGGAACGATATTCATATGAAACCGCTTGTATAATAAAGCTAAACAATATAGCCATCCATAACCAATAAGCTCCACCAAAGCTGGTAGAATAAAATAACGGAAATGATGCAAAAAATGCACCTCCGAAAACGACCAAAGTAGTAAACGTAAACTCCCACTTACGTCCTAAAGAATTTACGAGCATAGTCTTTTCAATCGGTTTTTTGGCTACTGCCGAAAATAAGGTCTGCCCTCCCTGAACAAAAAGCAAAAAAACGAGTAATGCACCCAACAGAGAGATAAGAAACCACCAATAGTGCTGATAAAAAAATTCATTCAGTTCCATAATATTCTATTTTTGTTCAGTTCCTTTTTTAATTTGTTTCACCATAATACCTACCTCTGCAATCAATAATACTGTAAACAATGCGGCAAACATCCAAAAAGTAGTTTGTACATTAGCAGCACCTATTTTTGATATAGCAGCAAATGTTGGCATAATACTCTCTATTACCCAAGGTTGACGCCCCATTTCTGCGACAATCCAGCCCGATTCGAGGCAAATATATGCAATAGGCAACGAAATCACACAAACCCAAAGCATCCATTTCATCTTATATAGACGATCTTTTCGTATGAGCCATAATACAACAATAAACAACAGTAAAAAATAACATCCCAATGTAATCATAACATGGAAAGCATAAAATACATACGGAACAGGAGGAATCACTTGTGATGGATCTGTTACATATCCGTAACCAAAATATTCATAATTTTCATCCAAGGTCTTTCCTGCAGCAATCATGGCTTCTTCATCCCCTTGTTTCTGTGCTTTTTTATATGCGCTCAGAGCTTCCACTGCTTTCTTACCTTTAGCCATTTTTTCCATCACAGACGGAGCCACAATCTCATCCCCGGCCAGATTTTTCATTACATACCCACCATTTATAATATCATTTATTCCAGGAACAAATCCATCGACCTGACGCGTAGCCAAAATAGACAACAATTTAGGAACTTTTATCTCAAACAAAAAAGCATCTTCATTATCAGCATAACTTTTCTTCTCCGGATTAAGAATACCAAAAGCAACTAATCCTTGACCTTTTTCTCCATGATAAACGCCCTCCATAGCCGCCAATTTCATCGGTTGTTTCTCTGCTACCTGAAATGCCGAGCCATCACCGGTATAAGCGACAATCAACATACCGACAAGACCTACCCATGCACCGACTTTCATACTCCGTTTAGCCAGATTCATTTCTCGATTCTTCAAAATATACCAAGCGCTGACACTCATTACAAATATACCGCCCAACACCCAACCTGAAGTAACTGTATGGAAAAACTTATTGACAGCTACCGGAGAAGAAACGACCTCCCAGAAACTAAACATTTCATTTCGTACCGTATCAGGATTAAATTTCATGCCTACCGGATATTGCATCCAGGCATTTGCAACCAATATCCATAATGCAGAGATTGTAGCACCTATTACTGTAAGCCAAGTAGCAGCAAGATGAGCTCTCTTACTTACCTTATTCCAGCCGAAAAACATAATCGCAATAAAAGTCGATTCCATAAAAAACGCCATAATACCTTCAATAGCTAATGGCGCACCGAATATATCTCCTACGAACCAACTATAATTTGACCAATTGGTTCCAAACTGGAATTCGAGAATAATACCAGTCGCAACACCAATAGCAAAATTTACGCCAAAAAGCGTCATCCAAAATTTAGTTATTCTCTTCCAACTTTCATCCCCAGTACGATAATATATTGTCTCCATAATAGAAACAATAAGCCCCAAGCCTAATGTAAGTGGTACAAAAAGCCAATGGTACATGGCTGTCAAGGCAAACTGTGCCCGAGACCAATCCACAACCGAAAATAAATCATTCATACTCTTATTTTTTACAAGTTATTTATTATCAGAATTCGAAATAGGCAATGCCAATTCATTACTTACATGTTCAGCCCGTTCTGCATCAGTCTTAAAATTAGTATTCAAAACATTCGGAAAGAAAAATAGCTTCAGAATAAAAAACATGATAAACAACTTTATCAATATTATCGTCCATAAAGTCCGTCCCAATGTCATACTCCTAAAACCATTAAGATAAAAATAAAATATGCGGACAAAAATATTTCGGGATACAACTGACTGCGCCATATATTACAAGCTTTTCATTAAGATTTAGGAATATAAAATACTTCCTCGAATATAAACAGATAATTATTTTTTATACCTCTACTACAAATATATAAAATGTTTCCTTTTTATCGTATGTTAATTATACAAATTATTCTTGCTATATCTTCATTATATTAAAAACATATACAATGTACAATAATAGCAACTGCCTCATCGACTCGCCTACATATACTCATTGTGTAACAATTTTAAAACGTTTTTGTTCAAACTTTATCTGCAAAAAAAACTTCGGGAAATAATATAAATTTCATATTCAACAATTATTTTTGTCATAAATAACTTATTATGAAATTTATTAAAACCTTATTTACTCAAACACGTATCATCCTAATTACTCTCCTTACGGTTATATTACTATTTACACTCACCGGAGAAAAAGTAGCTCGTTTCGAACAATCAGGGTGGGATGGCAGAGAATATCGTGAAATGGCTCAAACCTTTAGTGAAAAGATAAATGGTGACTCATACAATACATATAAAATACAGCGTATACTCCCTTTTGCTCTTATCAATACTATATTCAATATTTTCGGATGGGACAAGAGCAATACCCAGATAATGACTGCTATGATTGTATTATGCATATTGGCTGTCATTGTAAGTCTTATCTACTTTTTTAAAACGAGCAACACATTACAACTCGACACAACCCTCGAAATTATAGCTTTTTCAGCTATCTTCTATAACTATCCTATTCTAAAACATCTCGGCTACTACCCTTTTCAAACTGACATATTCGCTTTTATGCTCGGTATAATGATATTTTATTTCTTCATCAAAAGGAAAAAATGGCTTATCGTCCTCACCGGAATCATTGGTGCATTCATTTGGCCCACTCTCCTGATAACATCGTTAGCATTAGCTTTTTTCAGTCCAAAAGCAAGCCCATTAATATGTCAAAAACTATTGAACAGAAAAAACGATATACTACTAATCCTATGCAAAACTGGAGCTATGCTAATCATACCGGCACTTTGCTTGTACCTATATCTCAGGCATGGAGATTTAAAAGCCTTATATGCTTTCAATGTTGCAACATACGACCATATATACATTTTGATACTCTCATTGATAGCACTTTCTATTTATATATATCGAACAATTAAAATATTTCATTTTGATATTATATATACAATTAGAGATTTTTTCAGACAAACAGGATTTTCCAATTTTATTCTTCTTATCGCTATTTATAGCTCGGTTTATATAATAATCCATCTACTTGCAAAAGGTGAGAGCAATTTCGATTTGCAAGCTTTAATTGTTCAGACATCCTTACGTGCAATTGCCAAACCCATCGTATTTTTAGAAGCACATTTCATTTACTTTGGGCCTATTGCCCTATTAATCATATTTTTATGGAAATTTTATATCTCATATATTGCAAAATATGGTTATGGATTCATATTCATCATATTTTCTCTCATTATACTGTCTCTTAACAGTGAAAGCCGTTATATGATAACACTACTACCCTTTGTATCATTCCCGATATGTTTAATTTTAGAAAAATATAATCTCAAAAAAAGTGCAGGCTGGTTATTTGCTTTCGCATCCATTATCATATCTCGCTTTTGGTTGACTATCAACGTCCCAAGCATAGAGCAAGAATTTATTGCCGAAAATTTCTTGGAATTTCCAGCACAACGATATTTCATGAATTCAGGTTCCTGGCAAAACTGGACAACTTATTTTATATTCATGACCATTACTATAATATACGCATTTTTAATATGGTACGGTTATCGCCACAGATGGTACACTCGTCCACAAAAAAAGTAGCTCCACTCACGTTGGAACTACCTTTCTCATACAATTGACATACAAAGTATCAGAATAGAACAACTTTATGAGTCACTCCTTTAGTTTTCACTATATACAATCCTTTAGCAAGAGCAACAGAAACTTTCTGAGAATCACAGAAGGTTTTCTGTACTAAAACACCTTGTTGATTATAAACTTCTATTTCTGTTCCGATTGCACCCTTGACATATATATATCCGTTAGCAGCATATACTTCCGTTTCTGCTACCATATCAGTCTCCATCGAAACTGTTTCAGAAGCCTTTATTTCAACAGGAACCAATTGCGTCTGAGACTCACCATTTCTCTCATAAACTAATACAACTCCCGTTATGTCCTGTTTTCCAACCGGTATATTCTGACCAACACAAGCCAAATCATTATACTGTATACGAACCGGCAGATTTTCATAGCCACTCAATGAATAATTTGTACTAATTTCAAAGACTCCGGTTTCCACAAATTCCACCCCTTTGACCTGAATTAGTTTACCTTGATCTCTTACCGCGATTTCCGAAGGATTCTTTACTTCTGCAATCACCTTTTTACCTGACTCCCCTTTTACAGCATCAGAAACAGGAACAAATTGTAACATGCCAAAATATTCCGATAACGTACCTTGTATCAATGCTATTTCATCTCCAGATACATAATTACCCTGAATTATCCCACTGGCATCATCAATTAATATAGCTCCACTATCATCTTGTATATATTTAACATTTCTCGATGATGAAGATAAGGTTACTATGGCCGTTCCTTTGAATGTGTATACAGTATTATCTCCTTCCTTATACAATGAACGTAATTCAGCAATATCAGAAGCTGATAATTTCTTACATGTCCCTATCAATTCTACTTCTACACTCTCAGCACCGCTACTGGTTAATGTCAAGGTTGCCTTATGATTTCCCATAACAGAAGGCCGATAAGCGACTGTCAACGACCCACCGGCAGATGTTAACTCTCCTGAGGTAGTAAAATTTATTTCATCGGATAAGTGAACCGAAATATCATCTGTCAAATCTGATGCCATAATATCCAATGATAAAGATTTTGTCCCACCACTCTCCACTGCGCCAAAATCTAAAGAAGATACAGCACTGATTGTTGGTGTACCATCCGCTTCTATTTGAGTAACTACCACATCATCAATAAAAAAACGCTTTTTACTAGCTGCCGACGCAACAAAAGCAATCTTATCTGTCGCTCCAGTCAACATTCCTGTCACTGTAAATGTCTTCATTTTACCAGCATCACTATCTACCTCTGGAAGTCCCGTTACTGTTTCTATCTCCAAATCATTCAGCAATATCTTTATATCTGTTTTATCTCCATCCCACGTACATGCTTTAAATGTCATTGTAAAAGCTCCTGCTTTTGCTTTTCCCAATAAGGGAGTTACCAATTTACCCATTTTAGAACTCGAACCAAGTTTTACCACTCCAGCTGCAGCATATCCATTTTCGGCTATCCAACCAGAATTCCCCAAATCCAATTTTCCATTAGCTGTCGATCCGCTTGTCCCAAACACACCATCAGCGGCTATCACATTAAAATCCTCACTTAATATCACCACCTCTTTAGCCGCCAACTGACCCAAACACAAGCACGTCATCACAACAGCAACTACACATTTCAAGTAAAATTTTTTCATAATCATACTTTTAGCTAAATTATATACTTATACATTTAAACTCAAGACAAAAATATCGGGAAGATGTAACAAACAAATGACAAACATTCTACCTTACGATTTCATTCTCATATCATTTTAACTTCATCATGACATTTCACAACAACACTATACAATAACTTTATCAAAATTATAAGAGGTTATATGACCGACTTTTCCTATATTTGGAAAAAAGAGAATTATGGAAGATAGTAAAATTGTCGTATACAGAACATTTCAGAATGTATATGAAGCCCACGAAGCAAAAAATATACTTGAAGCAAACGGAGTACCTTGTTTCTTGTCAAACGAAAACATGTCAACACTCTATCCTATTTTCAATGAAGATATAAGTGGAGTCCGATTACAACTATTTGAAAAAGACATTTCTATAGCTGACCAAATTTTGGGCAATTTTATAAAAGAATAAAATTGTTTCCCAACTATAATAATAGGAAACAATACTTCTAAGAATAATTCCAACCATAATCTGAAATCAATGGTAAAATACTTTATAGCAGCCTTACTCATATCAGTAGCTTGTACACAAGTGACTAATAAAAAAACATCTGCCAATAAAGAAATAGAAGCAATAGAATTTCCTGTTGCCGACACTCTTATTTTGTTATTTGGAGGTGATGCCATGCAACATCTGCCCCAAATTAACTCTGCTCGTACCGATGCAGGATACGATTATACATCCTGTCTGGCCCCAGTCAAAAACATCATATCCCAAGCTGATATTTCAATAATAAATTTTGAGACCACATTGGGGGATAAACCATATACCGGCTATCCGCAATTCAGCTCTCCCGACGAATTCGCCAAAGCATTAAAAGAATGCGGATTCGATATCTTCCTGACAGCAAATAATCATTGTCTCGACCGTTACACCCAAGGAGCTCAACGTACTCTTAACCAATTAGACTCTCTATCTATCACTCATATAGGAACTTATCGAAATTCCGTGGAACGACAGCATAACTATCCCATGATAAAAACAGTCAACAACATCCACATCGCATTTCTTAACTATACATACGGAACAAACGGTATTTCCCCTCAAGCCCCTTTTGTTGTAAATCTTATAGATACACTCCTAATAAAGCAAGATATAAACTCGGCTCGAAATAAAGGTGCAGAATTGTTAATTGCTTGTATGCACTGGGGAGATGAATATCATCGGTATCCAAACAAAAATCAAAAAATACTGGCAAATTGGTTAGAAAAAAACGGAGTACAACTCATTATCGGATCACACCCTCATGTTGTACAACCTATCGAATTACACACTGATTCAGCAGGTTCTGCTCAATCTCTCGTAGCCTATTCATTAGGAAATTTTGTTTCTAATATGCAAAAAAGATATTGTGACGGAGGAATTATGCTAAAAGTAAAAATCTGTAAAGAACACGAACAGATTCGAATCATCTCAGCCGGCTACATCTTGCATTTTACTCGTCGTCCGGCACATGGAGCAGGTCCAGGATACGAAATATTGCCTCTCACTCATATCACAGAAAAAAAAGATTCAATTCCCCAACATCTTTGGACATCTATCTCTCGCTTTGTCAGTGATACCCGCTCTTTAATGGAGCAATATAGTTTTGGTGTAAAAGAAATTACAAATTAATTTCCAAATGCATTTTTTATTATCCACACATCATTCTTAACTAAAAACAAATTCATTTTTAGTCATCATATTTGTATCTTTGTAATACTTAATATTTAGGTTATGGACTACGATATGACTACAAATCATATAAAATCATTGATTGACAATAATTGTCTCGATGAAGCCATTCATCTTCTTTCTCACCGGATAGAGACAAACAAAGAAGACGATGAAGCCTACTATTTAATGGGCAATGTATACCGAAAACAAGGAAATATGAAAATGGCAATGTTTTATTATACAAGCGCAACGGAAATAAACGCACACAGCCCTGCTGCTGAAGCCTACCGCGTATTACTGGATATTCGTAATTTTATCAATCCGGATTATAATCCATAATTTTTATATAAATTATTCAGACCGGACTAATTTGTTAACTACAAAAATATCAAGGTATTCCTCTCCTTGAAAGAGGGGTATACTTATTCAAAGTAAAATATGTAATTTTGCCATTTATTATTTTTAATTCAAAAAACGAAGCAAAACATAATGGAGAAAAAAGACCTCAGAATAGTATATATGGGAACTCCCGACTTTGCAGTTGAGAGCCTTAGACATCTAATCGAAAATAATTACAATGTGGTAGGTGTCATCACTATGCCCGACAAGCCTTCTGGACGCGGTCATAAAATACAATTTTCCCCCGTTAAAGAATACGCTCTATCTCAAAATCTGCCTTTATTACAACCCGAAAAATTAAAAAATGAAGAATTCCTTAACGCTTTACATGAGTGGAAAGCCGATTTGCAGATTGTTGTTGCTTTTCGTATGTTACCCGAAGTAGTCTGGAATATGCCACGACTCGGCACCTTTAATTTACACGCATCTCTATTACCTCAATACAGAGGAGCAGCTCCAATAAACTGGGCCATCATTAATGGAGAAACAGAAACCGGTGCCACAACTTTTTTTCTGACACACGAAATCGACACAGGAAAAATAATACTACAAAAACGTATGACTATCAGTGATACGGATAATGCCGGTTCCGTACATGATCGTCTCATGATAATGGGTGCAGAAATGGTTTCTCAGACCGTAGATATGATACTCGATGGTACTGTCAACACCATAGAACAAGAATCGATGATAAATAACATCCCTCTCAAGCCTGCCCCAAAAATTTTCAAAGAAACCTGCCGCATCGACTGGAATAACTCTGTAAAGAAAATACATAATCTAATTAGAGGACTCTCGCCTTACCCATCGGCATGGAGTGAACTCGAAGCTCCTGACGGTACACGGTACCCAATAAAAATATATGAAACTACATGCTTATCGGAAAATACAAAAATGAAAACAGGAGAAATACGCTGTGACGGAAAAAAATATATTGATGTTGCCTGTACCGATGGTCTCTTACGCATCAAAACGTTACAACTAGCTGGAAAAAAACGATTAAATGCAGACGAATTGCTTCGAGGGTTTACTATTGATGAAAGATTCCGTTTTATTTAGACGATGAGTCAATCATCATCCATTACTCAAATTTTTTTGCTAATAGCAGGCTCGCTCTGTCTGCTATTAGGTGCATTGGGACTTTTTCTTCCTGTACTTCCTACTACCCCATTTTGGTTGCTTACAGCCTGGTGCTACACCAAAGCATCCCCCAAACTTTACCAGCGCATGATGAAAGTTCCCATTTTCGGTAACTGTATACGCAATTATCGTCTATACCACGCTATATCCATCCAAAATAAAATCATCTCTATATCTACCTTATGGATAACAATACTATTATCAATATATCTGGTCAACAAATTATGGATAACGATATTACTATTAATTGTCGCTGCAGGAGTTACTTGCCATCTACTGTTATTCAAAACATTGAAAAAATAATCTATTAACTTCCCTGTATTTAACCCGAAAAAATAAAAGACTATAATTGGCATATCAGGTACGCAATTATAGTCTTTTTTAGTCAAAATACAAGTAGTAACTTATCTATTTTTTCAAGAAAACCTTATCAATAATTTATGGCATTTACTCATTTCCCCATAACGTAGCGCCATTTCCTTTATTTTTTCTCCATTCATGACGCCATTTATGTATATCTGTTGAATTTATCATTGGTTTTAAACTACGTTCTTCCTTTGTAGGTGCTTTAGGTAGTACTGATGCTTTATCCTGGTACCAATAAGCTACGGTCGCAATATCCAAAGTCAGATTATTATTATGCCCATGTTCAATTGTCCCCTTCAAACTTTTCTCAAAAAACACAGGATCATTTATAAAGAAACGATATGCATGTGTACGTCCTAACCATCCAAAATCATTATTCACTCGCGGATAACCAAAATAAGGATGTGAAAAAACTTCTTTCGGACACCAAGATGTATTAAAGAAATCTTCCGTACCAGTTCCAATCATCGAAGGGACTGACTCTCCATCAATAAACCACATATCATCTCCTTCACCATACCACATAGTAGTAGGACAATGTACATAATAATTTATACCCACAAAATGGCCTTTACCTTGAATATCGGCAAATACATAATTATTTTCACCTGTTTTATTCTCTCCTTCCTTTCCAGTAGCTCCCCATTCAGTTTCCCCTTCAGGAAGAGCCTCGGTCAATTCATGATTATACCAAGCATGGAAACGCCCCATATCATTTGGAAATTTTTTCAATTCAAGATAATCTACATAAAAATAGAAAGAGCCTATCGTCTCATTTGTCTGGTTCTCTATTTCAATACGGGCACCTTTAGCAAACGGCATAGTAAAATAGGAAGACAAACCTGTTCCATTACCTGGCCCCGCAGACAATGGAAATGCTGCATAATTATATTGTTCGTCCCAGCCTTGCCCAAAAAATGGCCCGATAGGAGATTCCACCGAAGGATAATCATTGCCATCCCAATACATACGAATAATCACATCATTTCTGCATAGACGGTCCGGACCCGGAGCCATCGTTATCCAAATGTGATTAATAATGCCCGAACCCGATATTTCAGCTATTGTACGAGTTTCTCCTGGTTTGATATTTTTCAAATGATCCCGGTTATTTCCACTTCTATCATAACTACTGATACGGTGATTTTTGACTCCATTTTTCACCTTTGCCAAGTCATATAATTCACCTGAGACATTTTCTTGTGATACACCGGGAAGAGTACACAGCCCCATCCCTATAAGCAAGAACAATACAATTTTAAAATAATTCTTCATAAATTCGTGTGTTTAAAAAATTAATAATATTAATATATTACATCAAATTCAATCATGGATCGATTTTATATTTTCAGATAGCTTAGCCAACTCCAGATACTTTTTATAAAGATTCTCATAAACGATATGACGTTTCTCTTCAGGCCTATATTCCGACTCGATATCCGTCCCCATATACTGTATCGCTTCTGAGACATCTGGATATATGCCCGCCGCTACAGCCGCAAACATAGCAGCTCCCAAAGCACAAGTCTGCTCAGAACGGACAACGCGAATAGGCATATTCAATACATCTGCCAAAGTCTGCATCACAAAAGGAGCTTTTTTGCTAATACCACCGATAGCATGTACCGAATCAATACGTAATCCCTGCTCTTTCATATGCTCGACAATACACCGAGAACCAAAAGCCGTAGCCTCTACCAATGCTCGAAAAATTTCTGGAGCATGACTCCCCAATGTAAGGCCGGCAATAGCACCTGTTACATTCTGATCAGCATCCGGTGTACGCCGTCCGTTCAACCAATCCAAAGCCACGATACTTCTATGAGTAGGTTCAATGGCCTCAGCTTCACGTGTAAGCTCGACCAACATTCCATCCAATATCTTCTGCTTCATCTCTCCGTCAGGAACACTCTTCAATCCCCACGCCAGTACCTCCTTGAACCAAGCATAAATATCCCCAAAAGCTGACTGGCCGGCCTCAAAACCAACTAATCCGGGAATGACCGACCCATCTACCTGTCCGCAAATACCTTCGATACAACGGTCCTCAATCTCTTTTTTATCAGCCACTAAGATATCACAGGTCGAAGTCCCGATAATACGGACAAGTACGCCCGGAGTTATCGAAGCCCCTACGGCTCCCATATGCGCGTCAATGGCCCCTACTGCAACAGCAATACCTTCAGGAAGACCCAGTTTATCGGCCCATTCGGCTGTAAGAACTCCCGCTTTCGTATCACTGGTATAAGTCTTTGTATAAAGATGAGGCAACATGGCACCCAACTTCGGATGAAGTTCCGAAAGAAATTTCTCCGAAGGAAGAGACCATTGCTCATGCCACATAGCCTTATGCCCTGCCGCACAACGGCTTCTATACATCTTCTCCGGAACCGTATTCCCAACAACCAATCCTGTCATCCAATCACAATGCTCTACCCATGAATAAGCAGCATCTCCCACCTTAGGATTGGTTTGCAGGACATGCAAAACCTTAGACCACACCCATTCTGAAGAATAGGTTCCTCCCTCATAGATCAAATAATCAAGATGTCGTTCTTTGATTAGAGTATTTATTTGTTTAGCTTCATGAACTGCTGTATGATCTTTCCAAAGAATAAACATGGCATCCGGATCCTCCACAAATGCCGGATTCAGAGCCAATGGTATTCCATCACAATCTACCAAAGCCGGTGTACTACCGGTTGTATCAAAACATAACCCGCAAATAGAAGCTATTTCTTCTCCCGCCAAATCAGATAATGCTGCATGTATGGCCTCCTCCATAGATTCAATATAATCCAACGGATGCTGACGGTATTGATTATTCCGTACATCACAATACAAACCCTCCTTCCAACGAGAATAAAAACTAACACCCACAGCAACCTCATCACCATTATAAACATTCACTATCAATGCGCGGCAAGAGTCTGTACCAAAGTCAATCCCTATAACATATTTTTTATCAGATTCAATCATCGCAAAAATATTTATTTAATTAACCGACACTTGCTTCCTCGCAATAAAATATCCATAATAAGCAACAATGGCAAATCCAATAGCAGGAACAATATAAGCAGTCATAATACTACCTGTCTGATCAGAAACAATACCTTGAATTTGAGTTAGAACAGCAGCACCTGCAATAGCCATTACCATACCGGAACCACCGATTTTTGTGTCCTTTCCCAACCCCATAAGTCCAAAACTATAAATAGTCGGAAACATCAACGACATACATCCTGAAATACCTATCACACAGTATACCCCGAAATCACCTCTACCGAACATAGCACCAACACAACACAATACTGCAAGAACTCCAAGAACTGTCAAAAGTTTATACGCTTTCACATATTTCATTATCCCTGTACACAAAAAACGCATGAGAACAAAAAGCATAAGCGACATAATATAGTAAGTTGCTGCAGCTTGCTCGGCCGTACGTGGTAACAAATCATTCAGCCCAAGCCATTCACAACCATTATAAAACGCACCAGCAACGGGCTCAACATGGCGCAATGTATCTATAATGACACCAACAGAGGGATCGTTGCCTAAAGATGCCAATACCCCATCAAAATTCAATTGTACCATAGCATAACGGATAACAAATGACCACACAGCAATTTGCGCCCCAACATAAAAAAATTGTGCAACAACTCCCCATACATAGTTTTTATTCTTTATCAATCTACGAAAAGTAGCAGCAAATTCAATTTTATCTTCCTTTTCCCTTAAATTAGGCATTTTTGTAATCCAGATAACAAATAACAATATCAGCATTACCAATCCAAGTATTACATATGCCATAGTGACAGCATTCAATTCTTCTCTCTGAATAGCAGCTAAATCATTAGCCGGAAGTAAATTACGTTCCGAAGCAGTCAACATGTTCAACTGAGAAAGAATAAAAACCTGACTAATGACTACTCCTGCAATGGCACCAAACGGATTAAAAGCCTGCGACAAATTCAAGCGACGTGTAGCTGTACTATCAGGACCAATTGCCAAAACATACGAATTGGCAGACGTCTCCAAAACAGAAAGCCCAGCAAAAAGAATAAAAATAGCTAACAGATACATAA
This sequence comes from Coprobacter secundus subsp. similis, assembly GCF_015097275.1. Classification (GTDB taxonomy): domain Bacteria; phylum Bacteroidota; class Bacteroidia; order Bacteroidales; family Coprobacteraceae; genus Coprobacter; species Coprobacter secundus. Next base: position 3,862,329 of record NZ_AP023322.1, on the reverse strand, counting down.
AAAAACTGACCTCAATATTAATCTCCGAGCTAAGCATCGCCGGATAGAACAATAAAGCTCCTAAAGCATACAAACCAAGCCCCAGCATTACCCCGGATTTATAAGTATATTTTTTAATAAACAATGCTCCCGGTATCGCACAACACCCATATCCTAGTAAATAACAGACGATTTGTATCCAGGCTGTTTTCGAATCACTGATACTCATTATCCGCTTAAATGCAGCCAACATCGTATCTGTAAGATTATTCGGAACAGCCCAAGCAAAAAATAATGTAGTAAGTAAAATGAATGGAAAAAGGATTCCCTTCGGTAATATTCTATTCGATTCCATATCAATTCAATATTATAATACAACTACCTTATTGGAACTTTGCTTTTATTACATCTAAATCTGCACCGAACAATTTCTGTACAATAGGAGCTAATTGTTCGTCTTTTCCTTGTATATGAATCACTTTCTGTATATGCACTAACGATGCCCCCGGTACAAGTTCTTCCCCGGGAGAAGATGTTTCAATTTCATAAAAAGGTCCCATGATAGAACCATCTTCTACCGGACCATCATTATAAGAATTAATGACATCCCCTGCATACGGATCTTCCTGTTCTCCCCATTGACCATTTACATATACAGAGGGAACCTCAGGTAAACTACACCATAAAATAGTCAATACCCCCTTTGAAGAATCGTAGCTTCCACAAAGATTCGTAGCACGTAAAGCCGGCACCCCCAACTTAGAACGGTATTTTCCATCAATTTTAAAATAAATAATGCCATCCTCTTTAATTAACCTATCTTCAGGAATCTTGCCAAAATACTCATCATTTACTATCGCTCCTTCTACATTTTTTTTGTATGGAATAAAGACGGTTGTAGTAGAAGAAGGATTAAAACAACCAAGCATCCATATGGATACGAGTCCACCTTCCTTCGTCCAAGGACTATTACCTATATTGGTAATCTTATTATCACTCCTATAGGCAACTATTTTTACATTTTTGGGAAGTTCCAGACCAAAATCAGCTATAACTTCTTCCGTATCCATCAATGACACCTGACGCTCAATGTTTATATCAAAAACAGTCCCCGAAGCATTAGTTAAACGAGTATCTTTCACAAAACGAACATTACTTGAATCTTGAGATTCAATAACAAAAGCCTCCGTATCAATAACACTTGGAACCATCCAGTTTTCATAAACTTGTTCCTGCCCTCGTTTGAAGTATAGAGAAAATGGCCCGCCTTCAGGACCCAACCAAAAACGTTCTTCTCCCCCTACCGGATTGAATTGAGGACTCACCTTTCCTTCTTGAATAAAACGATAATTGATCCAACCATAACTATCACCGTCATCACCCGAAGCTGAAGTAGTCATTACTCTGCCTTGCCACACCGGCACGATCATCACTTTCGAGTTCCCATCACTAGAAACCAGTTCTATAAATTCAACCCCATTATCTTTCAGAAACTGAGCATCATAAGCATAACTTCCCATATTCACTTCCTTTTTTCCACCACAGGATATAAGTATAATAACTATACCTACAAGCAGTTTTTCTTTTAAATTGATTATCTTCATATTTATTCATTTATAGAGAGGTCCGTAATTATTGCAGGCTCTATAATCGCTACCTTCCATATCTTCACCAAAAGCAGACCATGCACTAGGTCTAAAAATATCTTCCTCAAAAACATTATGCATAGATACCGGTATACGAAGCATAGAAGCTAAGGTAATCAAATCTGCCCCGTTATGCCCATACCCTATAGCTCCATGATTAGCACCCCAATGGTTCATAACCGTATATACATCCCGAAAATAACCTTTGCCTGTTAATCGAGGCACAAAGAAAGTAGAAGGCCATGTACGATCTGTACGTTTATTAATAATCTTAAATACTTCATCATCCAAATTTATAGCCCACCCCTCAGCTATTTGAAGTACAGGACCTTGACCTTTAACAAGATTCAACCTACACATGGTAACCGGCATTTCACCTCGAGTAAGAAATTGAGAAGAAAAACCTCCACCACGCATATATTCACGCCCGGCAGGATACCACGTTGTTGCAGCTAAACAATCCTCAGCCTCTTTTACGGATATCTCCCAAAACGGCTTCATCACCGGCTTGCCATCACGAGTCTGGCAACCTGTTCCATCCAGTGTACACGAACCAGAATTAATAAGATGAATAAAACCATTGGCAGCCCTACCTTCAGGTTTCTTTCCTATGACACGTTCCAACGCTTTAGGGCTCCAATAAGTACGAACATCAGCAAAGATTTGCGATGTATTCGAAAGTAGGTGTCCGAAAAGCATAGATATACCATTTAGCGTATCATTCTCAGTAGCAAAAATAAAGGATTCTCGTATACCGTTCCAGTCGAATGAGCTATTCAATATAGCTTCTGAAAAATCACCATCAGGCTTAAAATCAGTCCATTGACGCTGCCCCTGAAAACCTGCAACAATTGCATTATGTCCCATGGCCTCCTCTTTAAACCCTAATGCCGCCAATGTTGGATTACCAATCATCAAATCCCGGAAAATAAGAGTCATCTTCACCACATACTCCCAACATGCATCTTTCTCCTCACGAGAATATACCAAATGGGCTGGATTGAAATCTTTACCTTCATTAATTTTACAATATTTTTCAGTCCATGCCATAGCTCGTTTGAATTCTTCATGATCATAAATTCCCAACTGAATACGGCGCTCTATCTCACTAGCATCCACATATTCATTACGCATCCCCAAATATTCCTGAAAAAAGTCTGGATTAGGAATAGAACCTGCAATCCCCATAGATACACTACCTATTGAAAGATAAGATTTACCTTTCATGGTTGCAACAGCCAAACCTGCACGAGCAAAACGTAACAACTTTTCTTTAACGTCTTCTGGAATGTTCACATCATTGACTTCTTGAACATCTCGCCCATAAATACCAAATGCAGGCAATCCTTTCTGAGTATGTCCCGCCAAAGCTGATGCTAAATAAACTGCTCCCGGACGTTCTGTACCATTAAATCCCCAAATAGCTTTCGGCATATCACCATCCATATCAATGGTCTCGAATCCATAACACCAACAAGGTGTGACAGAAAGTACTACACCAACACCACTATTACGAAATTTTTCAGTAGCCATAGCAGCTTCTGCTACACCTCCTATAGTTGTATCAGCAATTACACATTCTACAAACGTACCATCACTATGGCGCAAAGATGTAGAATAAAGCTCAGCTACTTTATTAGCCATAGTCATAGTCATACTTTCCAATGATTCACGAATACCTCCACGACGGCCGTCAATAATAGGCCTGATTCCAATTTTTGGTTTTTCACCAATGAGCTTAGATCTAATCATACTTATAAACTATAAAAAATTATATAAACCACATACACTATAAAGACTAAAACGATTAAGCAAATGCAAATAAAATATTTTATTTGCAAGAACCAGCTTCAACTAGCATTCCCTCAGCCAGCACCGATTGCACTACATTGCCGTTGGCCATATTATCTATTAATATCTCCAATGATTTCATCGCAAACATTTCTATCGGTTGTTGAACATAAGATACAGGAGCATAGAAAAAATCAAATACCGGATTACCGTCAAAACCCACTAATCCTAATTTACGAACAGTCTTTTGCTCTAAATCTTTGATTACATACAAACAAGCCAAAGCAATCATATTTGTTGCAAATAAAAAGGCATCCGCACCTTCATTGATAGCCTTAGGCAATAGCTTATCAGCAGATTTTCTTGGCGCATCCTGTTTCAAAAAAATAACATTTGCCTGTTGCCTCTTACCGGCATCACTCAGCGCTTTCTTATATCCACGAATACGTTCCTTCATATGAACCAAATCAACATCATATGCGACCATACATGGCGCAGTATAACCTGAGTTTAATAAATATTTCGTTGCTGTATAAGCTGCATTGCAATTATTTAAAGCTACATAACTGACATTTATATCAGGAAAATAACGGTCGAAAAGAACAATAGAAATATTATTATTTATCAACGAAATTATAGATCTCTCTGAATTTTCACAAGGTACTATAATCAGCCCGTCAACCCCTTTGTTTATAAGTTTTTCAACTATACAATCCATCTTTTTTGTACTTTCGTCAGAACTGCCAAAAAACACCGTATACCCACGCTTTGCAGCTTCATCCTCCAATATACGAGCTAATTGCGCAAAAAAGGGATTAGAAATATCTGATACTACCACTCCTATTGTCTTAGTTCTGCCACTCCTAAGGCTTTTAGCTGCAATATTGGGTTGATAATTCATCTTCTGAGCAATCTCTAATATACGTTGGGCCGTTTTTTCATTTACCCGATACTCCTTATTTTTGCCATTCAATACAAATGAGACTAATGCTGTCGATACTCCCGCAACTTCGGCAATGTCTTTTAAGGATATTTTCTTCAGTGATGACATGGTATTTTAATTATAACGTTTTTACTAATAACAACGTAATATGTTTTTTCGTAACTGATATATATTCTTTAACGACCTCTATTAGTGCAAATATAAACATAAAAATAGCAATTACAAATATTTTGCTAATTCGTTATAATAAGTTATTATTAAAATAATACTCAAAAGATATTGAGAACAATACTAAAAGTACAATAAATACTTAAATATTAAAAATAGTTAACAGTTAATATAACAAAATAATCTATTTCTTACCATTTACTATCATTCCTAATACTGCACCATATGCAATATAGGCCATAGCTATACCTGCTGAAGCCATCAACAAATCATTCTCCATTATTTCACTGTCGGTCATAAACATGATAACCTGTAAAAGTATAGCAATCAGAAGTCCATATACAGTTCCTCTAAATACATTGGAAGGAATCCATGCCAAGACCCTAATAAAAAGAAATGAATATATAATAGCAAATAACCAACCAGAAAGTAGGTGTATTAACCACTCGACCCAAATAATTCCACTTGACCACTCAATCAGAAATTTAGGAGTATCAAACGACAAAATACCAGTCATATCTTCAACCCCGATTACTAAAAGTAAAAAAACAGTCGCAAAAAAACCACCAATCAGAGATAATTGTAACTTTTTCATAAGATTATTCTTTATCCTATCCTTCCATAAACACTTATATCTCGACTTTTGTTTAGCTTTTAAATCGGTTCTTTACCCGCCTTTACAGAATACTATCCTGAGAAAATGGATTATCCATCCTCATTTCCAATAACAAGTATAAATACAATACCTCTTTCACATCCTTTCCAAGAAAAAGATAAAATTCCCCCCTCTTACTATTCTATCAATCCGAACGTCCTATTAATTTACCTGTCATAAAAAAGGGTCTGAATAACCAATGATTGGTTATTCAGACCCTCCTATATATTGTTATAGAAAATCTTACTTATTTAGCAAGAACTTCATTTACTTTTTCATTAGGAACCATTTCTTCCTGGAAGATATAAGCACCTGTCTTAGGAGATTTTACCATTTTAATCACCTTAGAATAAGTACGTCCTTCACCTTTTTGTAATGATGCAACGGTTTTCTTTGCCATGACCTAAACTTATTTAATTTCTTTGTGAATAGTTACTTTTTTCAAGATAGGATTGTATTTTTTCAATTCCAATCTTTCCGTGGTATTTTTTCTGTTCTTGGTGGTAATGTATCTTGATGTACCAGGCATACCACTATTTTTGTGCTCTGTACATTCGAGAATTACTTGTACTCTATTACCTTTAGCTTTCTTTGCCATCTTTCAATTAATTATGCGTTTAAATACCCTTTTTCGGCAGCCTGTTTCAATGCAGCATCCAACCCCACTTTGTTAATGAGACGAAGTCCTGCAGCTGAAATCTTCAAGCTGATCCAACAATCCTGTTCTACCCAATAGAACTTCTTAGTAAACAAGTTGACATTAAATCTTCTCTTTGTGCGTCTCTTTGAATGCGAGACATTATTGCCAACCAATGCTTTCTTTCCGGTAATTTGACAAATCTTCGACATCGCTTTATCTTATTTTTTTATTGATACTTTTTACTGCTTTCACAAACAGAGTGCAAAGTAAATGATTTTACGAATACTATCCAAATTTTTTATTCATTAAATATTTCTCCATTTACACTACTCTATGATTATTTTGGCCTGCATATTTATCTGTCACGAAATATAACAAGCCAGATTCAATTATTCTTACCTCAAAAAGTATTTTGCAAAATATTCAAAAGATATGTGCCAAATTTACAATGATTATATACCTTTACAAAAATTACCAACAGCAAGTACTTTATCAAAAACTGGACTTATGAAAAAAATCGTCATTGCTCCTGATTCTTTCAAAGGCTCTCTGACCTCTCTACAGGTTGCTCAAGCAATAGAAGAAGGAATACATATGACTCTTCCATCAGCCCACGTAATAAAAATCCCTGTTGCCGACGGAGGAGAGGGTACTATGCATACCCTTATCGATGCTCTCCATGGAATATACACAACATGTAAAGTATATAATCCTCTGATGCGTGAAATCACAGCAGAATATGGCATAATAAAAAACTCCGATAGCTATACTGCGATCATTGACATGGCTTCAGCCAGTGGACTGACTCTACTTACGGAAAAAGAGAAAAATCCACTTATAACAAGCACTTATGGGACAGGACAACTTATCGCCGACGCCTATGCTCGAGGGTGTAGGCATTTTATTATAGGGATAGGAGGCAGCGCAACTAACGATGCCGGCAAAGGTATGCTCGAAGCCTTAGGATGTAGATTTTTAGATGCCAATGGACATCCATTAACCCAAGGGGGAGAATCCTTAAACCTATTATCTCACATCGATATATCAGGAGTAAAGGCATCCCTTCTACGCTCTGATTTCACAATTATTTGTGATGTCAATAATCCACTTTACGGAGAATCAGGGGCTGCTCACATATTTGCCAGTCAAAAAGGTGCTTCATTTGCTGCTATAGAAATATTAGACAAAGGCCTACGCAGATTTGCTTTCTGTATAAAAAAACAATTTGGAATTGATATCGCCCATACTCCCGGAGCTGGAGCAGCCGGAGGTATGGGTGCTGCATTTACAACATTTTTTAATGCTACACTCAAATCTGGAATAAAAACCATACTCAAAATATTAGATTTCGAAAAGAGAATTACTGGGGCAGACCTAATTATCACAGGGGAAGGCAAAATCGATAAACAGACCCTCATGGGAAAACTTTCTCAAGGGGTTCTTTTTGCCGCACAAAAAAAATCGATTCCAGTCATTGCTCTTGGTGGAACAATTGAAGACAGGAAACTGCTTACAGACGCAGGATTCTTAGGTGTATTTTGCATACAATCATCCGCAATACCGCTCTCTCAAGCAATGCAACCTGAAATTACGGCAGAAAACCTAAAACAAACTACATCTCAAATTATCAGACTGATATCGTTCAATCATCTTATACCTTAGTATTATGAATCATACAAAATATTTATATTCAAAAGATAAGACTAAACATTGTAAATTGTATTTTATCATAGTAGCAATTTTTACCGGACAGCTATTTCATGCTCAAGCAAAAGAATCAGAATTTATTTTCACCTGCCAGCCTTACTTACAACAAGTTTCCGGAACGGAAGCAACAATCATGTGGGCTACCAACAAAGATGCCGTATCATGGGTAGAAATTGCCCCCAACGATACATTACATTTTTATGCAGCTGAACGTCCCCAATTTTTTGACACGAATTTTGGTCGAAAAAAAATCGGGAAACTGCACAAAATCCGTATTACCGGACTTACACCCGCTACCTCATATCGTTACCGCATTTTTTCCAAAGAAATTACTCATAAAGAACATCAGGATATAAGATACGGACGTACAATTGCCAACGATGTATACAAAGGGAAACCCTACATATTCTCTACCACAGTTCCCTCAAAAAATAAAATACACTTTGCCGTAGTAAACGATATACACGAAAATACAGAACGTTACTCTAGTCTATTTCATGCAATAGATTCTGCTTCATTGGACTTCATGATACTTAACGGAGACATGGTAAATAAAATGGATTCTGCACAACAAATGTATAAAAGTTTTATCAATACTTCTTCACAACTATATGCTAAAACCATTCCTTTTTTTATGGTAAGAGGCAACCATGAAACACGAGGAAACTACTCGGAAGAATACGCTAATCTTTTTCCTTCCCCTACAGGACAACCCTACTATTCTTTTTCCAGAGGTCCCGTATATTTCATCGTACTTGATGGTGGAGAAGACAAACCTGATTCGGATATCGAATATAACGGACTTGCAGATTTTGATAAATATAGAGATGAAGAGGCTATCTGGTTGAAACAAATAATCAACTCAAACGAATATCGAAAAGCATCAGTTCACATTGTCTTGATTCATGTCCCCCCAACAGGTGACACCTGGCATGGGTCACTTGAAGTTCAATCAAAATTTATACCTATTCTCAATAATGCAGGAATAGACCTTATGCTTAGTGGACATATACACCGACATGCATATTACTCTCCAGACAAAACACTATGCAAATTTCCACTATTAATCAATTCAAACCGTCATATTTTAGACATAACAGTTGACAACATGTATATAGATATAAATATGATAAATGAGCAAGGCCTATCTGAAAAGCAATTTAAATTTGACGTAAAATAACCAAACAAATACATCACGACCTTTTGTCCGATTCCACTTTATAAAAAAGAGTTAGTTTTTTAATCACAAATATAAAAATCAAATCAAAACATTCTATTTTCCACACAACTTCCTAGACATTTTCTTTTCTGATAATTCGCTGTTTCAACGTTTTATAAAGAGTCTCCGTTTTTTCTTTATCAGTAAAATTTATATATACAGGTTCCAACGAACGCCGCATAATAAGAACATAAGGACCCTGCTCCTCCTCTAAATACAACATTGCAGGCAAATCATTACCCAGTAAAAAATGCCCCTTACGTATTTTCATCATCGAAAATCCATTTGTTCGCATACGTATTTCCGGCATACTATCGATTAGCTCTACTGACTCTATTGTTTTCAACGGAAAACTTTGTCCATAGCTTCCCGATATAGTAACATCCTTCATGCTCAACGATACCGAAGGAGACCTGAATGAATAAAATACTGCTCCACACAATGTCAACACAACAACAATAACTACCCATACAGACTTAGAACGATGATATAGCATATTGATATATGTCCCATGGGAATATTTGTGAATCTGAAAAAATATATAAATAGTAATTGGAAATACAAATACAGGTATTAAAAAATTAATAATCATCGGAGAACCCACCAGTCGTAAAAAACAATGAGATGCAATAATCCCCGCCCCCATAATGACAAAACTATTACACATCATATAAGAAAGACGCCGAATATCTATCTTTTCTTTTTCATTCTTCGACAAAGTATTGTAACCAGCAATAAAACAAGGAAATTTGTACACTAAAAAACCTGCAATAATAAGTATACAGCCTGTTATATAATTAGCAAAATCCATAGTATTATTTTATAATTATGTTACAAATTTAATAAAATAGCAAGAGATTACTTCAAATAAATTTATTTTTTGTCAAATTATTCACAGACACTCAAACACAAATGATTACATTGCCAACAAAAAAATATCGATATTGGAAAAAACTGTGTAAAAAATAACAAAGCAACAATTCGTTTATCTATCTTTCACATTTTTCATGAGTAAAAAGCTCCCATTATTATTGATTGCATTTTTACTCCTCTCTCTCTTTTTTAATCACTAAAAACTTCAAATTTACATTTCTACAATAAACTATCTTAAAAAACTATTTTTCTAAGATTTTCGATAATTAACGAGAAAAGCTTTTTTTTATTGTAAAAAAGAAGTACTTTTATAGCGATTTTAATCTGTTTTAAAAAAACTTAGGGATATGAAAGTGATAAAAATTTCGGGTGTATTGTTGAGCTTGTGGCTGGTGGCAGCTTCAAGTGTCGCACAATCATTACTACCGGATTATTGGAACGACCCATCCCATGAAGTAGCACAGCCTGCAGACAATGCTGATATGACAGAGGATAATTATGTATTTCAGGTTCAATCATTAAATAGTGATCAGTCGGACGATGAAATCGAGATCTATAGTAGTGACGGCTATATTTACATACGTTCATCCAAAAAGCAATCGGCAAAAGTCTTTACGATTTTAGGACAATTGGTTTTCAATGGAAATGTAGGGCCGGGGCTTACAGAGATACAAATGCAACCACGAGGAATTTACATTGTCAAAGTTGGCTCAGTAACTCAGAAGGTTGCATTGTAAAATTGGGATTACACCTAACGCTTAAGAAACATTATTATAGAAAGCGGAATAAATTATTAAATTTATTCCGCTTTGCTTTTTTGAACATTTAACCAAGCCTTATCGAAAAATTATATTATAGGAATTTTTCCTATTCGTTTTTGATGCCTCCCTCCCTCAAATGGAGTAGAAAGGAATGTCTCAACTATTGATTTCGCTGTAGGATGATCAATAAACCGACCAGGCATAACACAAACATTTGCATCATTATGCAAACGTGCTAAACGGCTTATTTCCTCAATCCAACATAAAGCCGCTCTGATACCTTGATGTTTATTCAACGTCATATTTATTCCATTCCCACTACCACAAACAGCTATTCCGGGATAACATTCACCTTTTTCAACAGCAATTGCTAGAGGATGGGCAAAATCCGGATAATCGACACTTTCTGTCGAATAGGTTCCAAAATCATGAAAAGGAATACTTTTTTCAGTCAAAAGCTGTTTCACATACTCTTTCAACTCGTAACCCGCATGATCGCTTGCTAACCCTACTGGAATATTTTCTTTCAAAATTGTCATTTGGTTATATGTTAAAATTCAAAAATATACAAAAGTAAAAAATACATCCATATAATCAATAATTCTTCTTTAAATTAAATCGATGATCAATACAACTTGGCATTTCGTCAGGATAGTGTGTTACATATATCAATGTTTTCCCCGGACGATTGCAGAACTTTTCAATAACAAACCCTGCCTTCTTTTTGTTCGCAATATCCAGTCCATGCAAAGGTTCATCTAGAATAAGAAGATCAGGATCCTTGACAAATGCACGAGCTAATAAAACAAGACGTTGTTCTCCGGAAGATAAACTCAAGAATGAACGCTCACACAAATGTAAAATACCAAAAACTTCCATCCAGCTTATCGCAACACATTCTTGCTCAGACGAACACTTCCGATAAAGTCCTACAGAATCGAAAAAGCCAGATCCCACAATCTGCACAGCAGGAACATTTTCCATATAATAAAGATGCATTTCGGGAGAAACATATCCAATACGTTTTTTTATCTCCCATATACTTTCTCCTGTCCCCCGTTTTCGGTCAAAAAGATATAATGTATTAGCATACGATTGAGGATTATCAGCATATATTAAACTTAAAAGAGTAGACTTTCCTGCCCCATTCGGCCCCAATAAAGCCCACTTTTCGCCATTCTTTACCTCCCAGTCAAGTTCTTTAAGTATAATACGTTTACCATATTTTATATTTACTTTCTCCATTCTGAAAGTAACATTATGTTCCGAAACTCTTGAAACCCGAACTGGCAGGCTGATATCTCGAAAGCTTACGGGAAACAATTTCCTCATCAAAACTGTATCAGAAAGGAACTCTTCTCTTTTAACTGGACTTCCACATTCACAATTACAAATAGGAAGTACATCCGTAACCATATCCGGTATATCTTGTGGATTCGACAATAAAAGGACTACATGTAACCCGTTTAACCCACTCATTTGTTTCAAAAGTTCATTCAGAATACCTCGTGATGAAGCATCTAGCCCAATAAAAGGATTATCAAGAATAAGAATACGAGGTCGAGTCAACAATATCCTGAATATAAGAAATTTACGAAGTTCACCACTGGATAAATATATTACCAACTTATCAAGCATTTCTCCGATATTAAAATACTTGAAAAGTCTATGAATAGCCTCATCATTCTGATTTTTATCCAACAATTCACGCACTGTAGGAACTCCGTCAGTTTCAGTAGAATGCCAACGCTGTTGGTAATAAGTCGTTTTGCTATCAGCAAAAGAATGAATATCTTTAAATGCTATAGACCTTATCTTTTCAGAAATATTTTCATCGTCAGGAAAGATAATCTCACCCTCTCTCAATGCCAATTTTTTCTGCATTAAATCAGCCAATAGTGTCTTCCCCGCACCATTAGGTCCGACAACCGCCCATTGTTCTCCTTCTTTGATTTCCCAATTTATAGGTTTTCGAAATCGTAATTCTGGTATACAGGGAACTAAATTGTGTAATTTTAGAATCGTTTCCATATCTTTAAAACAACTGTACAAAAATATGCAAATTAGTTTAGAGTGGTAAATAAACAATTAAGAAACATCTTTTAGTACCATTTACTGCCCTATTTCAATATACCCGATTTCCTAAACTTTAAATAAAAAAAACAAATCATTATTGATAATATATATTTATTTGAAAATAAAAGTACTTGATTATTAAAAATTAAGAAGATTTCGACAAAACGAGGGAAAACTGATAGAAACAAAAGAAGTTTTCTATTATCTTTGTCGTACAATAAAAGCGCCAGTAAATATCTGTAAAAAAACAATAAACTAATTTGTAACAATCCTCATTAAGGATAGATTTGAACATCCATTTTATGAAAGAGATTAAAATTCTCACGGCTATATGCTTATTTATGATTTCGACAATTTCAGCGGCTACATTGACCGATAGCATACCTGCCGGAGAAATTCTTACAAATATCATACCCGATTCTATCGATTCGACGAAAACTCCTGTCGACTCCGTTACGAAAAAAAGAACCTTTTTCCGCCGTTTTGCTGATTATTTTGTCAATGCCAACAAACCTCACCCAAATAAAAAATTTGATTTCAGTATCATAGGCGGGCCACAATATTCGAGCACAACCTCTTTGGGCATCGGCTTAGTTGCTGCGGGAGTCTATCGTATGGACCAGCACGATACCATTACTCAACCATCAGTAATGTCTGTTTATGGAAACGTTTCGATTACAGGCTTCTATTTATTAGGCGTACGTGGAACCAATATTTTTCCAGGAGATAAATATCGGTTATTATATAATCTATATTTTTTCTCTTTCCCCAGTAATTTCTGGGGTTGGGGATACCACGATGGAGCCAATGAAGACAATAAAAGTACCTACCTCAGATTACAAAACCAAGTAAAACTTGATTTCTTATTTCGTTTGTCCCATAACTTATACTTAGGACCGATGGTCAGTTTCGATTATGTTTCAGGACGAGACTTTTCAAAACCCGAGCTATTACATGGACAAGAAAAAACAACCTTAACCACCGGAGTTGGAGCCTCCATATCATACGATACCAGAGATTTGATAACAAATGCTTATAAAGGCATATATCTTAAATTTGAACAAGGTATATATCCATCGTTTATGGGAAATAAATATGCTTTTTATATGACAGACGTTATCGTCGACTGGTACAAAAGGATATGGAAAGGAGGTGTCATAGCCATTGACTTCCATAGCAAATTTAACTACGGAGATGTACCTTGGACAATGATGAACCGTTTAGGAGGTGTTGCCCGTATGCGCGGATATTATGAAGGCCAATACAGAGATAATAATATAACCGAATTACAAGTAGAACTACGTCAGCATATATGGCGCCGTAACGGCATTGCAGTATGGGCTGGAGCAGCGAATGTATACAAAGACTTCAAATCATTCAATTTCAAACAAACACTTCCCAACTATGGTATCGGTTACCGTTGGGAATTTAAAAAACGAGTAAATGTACGGCTCGATTTAGGTTTTGGAAAAGGTAGCACAGGTTTTATGTTTAATATCAACGAAGCATTCTAAATTACACTTTTAAAACAGAAAACCTTACACCCAGAACTACTTGAATATAAACAGCTTATTTCATCACTAAAGAAATCAATATGCCATATTTTAGAAGAATCTTTATATAATTAAAAAAAGCCCCTATAACATAATTATAATGACCATATAACATTCGATATCTTAATCAACAAAAAGAATAGATTTGAGGTAAAAAAGTATAACAAAATATGTAAAACACACAATGTTAATAAGTGATAATAATCAAATAATAAATAATTAACGGTATTGTATTTTTATATTAAACACTTAATTTTGTAAAACACATGAATGATAATTTAAGCACCGGAAAATGGAGTATCCAAAATTAAAAAACAATATATTACCTCTATTGTTTATTGCATTCATATTCTCTGCTTTACCCTTATTTGCAATAACAGTAAAAGCACAAAATACACATTATTCCCAAGCCAAGTATATATCGCCTATTGGTCATAAAACTATCATGGAACTGGCAAAACCTTCTATTTACATCGAAGATCTTGTCCCTTCTATTTCTGTCGTAAACAAAGATAACGCATCTGATGATATAGTAGACAATTTACTCAAATATGCTTTTAAATTTAAAGGCCGTCCATATCGTAGTGGAAGTAAAGGTCCATCAAGTTTTGACTGTTCAGGTTTTACATGCTATGTATTCAAAAAGTTATCGATGACTTTGAACGCTTCATCAGCTTCTCAATACCGACAGGGTAAATCTGTAACACGAGATGAATTGAAACCTGGAGATTTAGTATTCTTCAAAGGCAGAAATACAACAACTTCAAGGGTAGGACATGTAGGGTTAGTATCAGAAGTATTGCCTAATGGAAGTTTCAAATTCATACATGCCTCCTGCTCAAAAGGTATCTGCGAAGAATCGATAAATTCTACTTACTATTCAAAACGTTACATCGGAGCTCGTCGAGTTATTGACTAATTATAAAAGAAAGACTAATTGAACAATATATTTTTCAATAAACAGAGTTTTATTCATCTGTTTATTCATCAAAGCAGAAGCCTGAGAAGGTCCCCCTGCTTTTTTATTCATAAACCAGATCTTGCTTAATAACGAATAACCGCTTTGGATATAATGAACAATATATAAAAAAATATATTAGAACAACTGCCAAATGTCTTAAACAAAAAAAAATTGATTAAAAACGACAAGCTTAAACCATAAGAAACAAGTCCTATAAATATCTACTTTTTCATCATTTTACATGACTTTTTATTTCATCATCCCACGGATATTTCCTTTTTGGATTCCGAGGAAACCATCCTTTTCTTACACGTTGTTCCTGCTCAAATATTTCTTTTATTGTCCAAAAAGAAGAGAAAGCGAATACCCCTAACAATGCAGCCCATAATACATTAGACGTACATATTGAAAATATAATCCCGATTATTCCCAGAACAAGGAAAAGCCACCAGCTCTTCGTGCCCCAATAGTATTCCACTTTGACAACAACAGGATGAAAAAGACCGATAATCAAAAAAGTAGATATACCAATTACGAGCCCCAACAAGTGATAATCTTCCAAAAAATCCATTCTACTAAAAAATTATTTAATATCAAAAAAGTGTTTCAGAATGGAGGTAACAGTTTACCCTATTCTAAAACACTTATTATCACAGTTAAGTTCGGTTATATTAATTATGCAAATATACTGATAAAATCAGCCTGTCACTCAAGTAAGCAAATTATTTAATAATTATTTTTCTTACGTTCGAAGTATGCTTGTGGATGTGCACATGCCGGACATTTTTCTGGAGCTTTCTTTCCCTTATGTACATAACCGCAATTACGACATTGCCATTCGATTTCTTCGTCCTCTTCAAAGAATTTGCCTGCTTCAACACGTTCCAATAACTTACGGTAACGAGCTTCATGCTCAGCCTCAACTTTAGCTACCATTCTAAATGTCACAGCAATTGCTTTAAATCCTTCCTCATCAGCAATACGAGCAAATTCAGGATAAAGATCAGCCCACTCTTCATTTTCACCTTCTGCCGCAGCTTTCAAGTTTTCAGCCGTAGTACCAATAACACCAGCAGGATAAGAAGCTGTAATTTCAACCATTCCTCCTTCAAGATATTTAAAAAATTTCTTAGCATGTTCCTTTTCTTGTTCGGCAGTTTCCATAAACACTCCTGCAATCTGTTCATAACCTTCTTTTTTCGCTACACTGGCAAAGAATGTATAACGACTACGTGCCTGAGATTCTCCGGCAAATGATTTTAATAAATTTTGTTCTGTTCTTGTTCCTTTAATACTTTTTTCCATTTCTCTTTAGTTTTTGGGTTATTATTCTCCTATATTTCCTATTAATTGCAAATTAATTTTTTCTAATTTAAATCCAGGTATTTTTTTCTCTTGAATATGTTTTCGAATAATATCCGAAAGCTCTTCATCATAATAATCTGCAATCTCATGTTTATTAGAGCAATATAAATGATGGTGTTCGTGTACGTCAATATCAAAATACATGCGATTATCTCCTGTCAGCACTTTATTTATGAGTCCGCTTTTGAAAAAAAACTCAAGTACATTATAAACCGTCGCAATGGAAACCAAAGGTGTTTTACTCCTAACCTGCTCAATCACTTCCTCAGCACAAGGATGTTTCAATTCCATTAAAGCCCTATACACCACAACTCTTTGAGGTGTTGCTTTTATGCCTTTAGACTTAAACATATCTATTATCTCTATATCACTCATCATCCATTCCTCTTTTTGACAATGCAAATATAATTAGAATAATTCTAAACTAAAAATTATTCTAATCTAATTTTATAATAATTAACAAAATAATTAAGCTACGATAATAAATACCAAAAAGGCAGTTAAAAAAACTGCCTTAAACTGCTTTATAATAGAACAATTGCTATTTATCCTTCTCCCGTTTTGCTTTTATCTCAGGTTCCAATGTTTGCAACAACAAAAAGTTTTCATAAAAGAAAGTATAAAATCAACCTCATATTTCTCATACCAGCACTCAACTATCTCTTTAATATTATATCTTTTCGAAAGCTTGCCTTAAATCATCTAACAAATCCTCAATATGCTCTGTCCCTACAGACAGACGTACCGTACTGGGAAATATTCCCTGTTCTGTAAGTTCTTCTATACTAAGCTGTGAATGTGTAGTACTCGCCGGATGTATTACCAGAGATTTTACATCCGCAACATTAGCCAATAAAGAAAAGATTTTCAGACTATCAATAAAACGATGAGCTTCTTTTTCTCCTCCTTTTATTTCAAACGTAAAAATAGAACCAGCTCCACGGGGAAAATAACGTTTATATAAAAGATGGTCAGGATGACCAGACAACGCTGGATGATTTACACTCTTAACTTTAGGATGGCCCTGAAGGAACTTTACTACTTTCAATGCATTGTCCACATGCCGTTCTACACGTAGAGACAATGTTTCCAAACCTTGTAACAAAATAAAAGCATTGAACGGACTGATAGTTGCACCCATATCACGCAAAAGAATAGCGCGTATACGTACAATATAAGCTGCTGCTCCCGCTGCATCAATAAAACGTACTCCATGATAACTTGGATCAGGTTCAGTTAACTGTGGAAATTTTCCTGATGCAACCCAGTCAAATTTACCCGAATCCACAATAATTCCCCCTAACGAAGAACCATGTCCCCCAATAAATTTAGTCGCAGAGTGTATTACAATATCTGCTCCATACTCAATAGGACGAATCAAATAGGGAGTACCGAATGTATTGTCAATAATAAGAGGAATTTTATGATAATGTGCAATATTTGCAACTGCCTCTATATCTATAACATTTGAATTCGGATTACCTAAAGTTTCAATAAATATGGCTTTCGTATTTTCTCGGATTGCCCTTTCAAAATTAGATAAATCCCCTGGATTTACAAAAGTTGTAGTCACCCCATAAGCCGGCAAAGTATGTGCTAACAAATTATAACTACCTCCATAGATAGTTTTAGCTGCAACAATATGATCACCACTCCGTGTTATATTTTCAAAAGCATAGGTTATAGCAGCTGCTCCTGAAGCTACGGCCAATCCTGCTATACCCCCTTCGAGTGCAGCCACACGTTCTTCAAATACCCCTTGAGTAGGGTTGGTCAATCGTCCATAAATATTTCCGGGATCCTGTAACCCAAAACGTGCCGCAGCGTGAGCCGAATCTCGAAATACATACGAAGTTGTCTGATAAATAGGTACAGCACGTGCATCTGTAGCTAAATCGGATTGTTCTTGCCCTACATGCACTTGTAATGTCTCAAAATGTAGTTTTCTCGTTTTCATAATCACAATTTTTATACAATTATTTTCTAACAAAATTAGAAATTAAAGAATTAAAACTCAATATATTTTTTAATAATTAGAAAATAAACCTAATTTTGTATCAAAAATTAGAAAATTAGAATAAGATAATAAACAAAACATGTCTTCTAAAAGAAATTTTTTCTATGGACACCTTAGATAAAACAGACTTACAAATACTGAGTATTCTCCAAAACAATGCCAGACTTACGACAAAAGAGTTGGCTTCACAAGTAAACTTATCATCCACCCCAGTTTTCGAACGTCTTAAACGCCTTGAAAATGGAGGATATATAAAAAAATATATTGCTGTATTAGATGCAGAGAAACTCAATCAAGGATTTATCGTATTTTGCAGCGTAAAACTCTCTAAACTTAATCGGGATATTGCTGCTGAATTTACAAAAATCGTACAAGACATTCCTGAAGTAACCGAATGTTATAATATTTCGGGCAGTTATGATTATCTATTAAAAATCCATGCTCCCAATATGAAATACTATCAGGAATTTATCCTTAACGTACTAGGTAGTATCAATAGTTTAGGATCTCTAACCAGTACATTTGTTATGGATGAAGTAAAACACAATTACGGAATCCCATTATAACTCTTCCTTTATAAAAAAGCGAATTTCATAGTTCAGATAACCATGAAATTCGCTTAAACAATTTCAATATTCAAATAATTCTAAAACTTACCAAAATACTCTTACAAATATTACATGATACCGCGTTCACGTAATTTTTGCTGCCATTTCCATGCAGAAGCCAAAGTATCTTCAAGGGTTTCTTTTGCCTCCCAGCCTAATTCTTTATTAGCCCATTCCGGATTTGCCCATACTTTTTCGATATCCCCCTCACGTCGACCCACAATTTTGTAATTGACTTTTACTCCTGTGGCTTTCTCAAAAGTTTGGATCAACTCCAATACTGAAACGCCCTTTCCGGTTCCCAAGTTAAATATTTCTACATCTTGTTTTGACTTACCTCCAAGCATACGATCCACTGCAATAACATGAGCCTTAGCTAAATCCACAACATTGATATAATCACGAATACAAGAACCATCAGGAGTATTGTAATCATCTCCAAAAACACTTAACTGCTCACGTATTCCCATAGCTGTCTGAGTTACATAAGGCAGCAAATTTTGAGGAACTCCAAGAGGTAATTCTCCAATTTCTGCAGTCGGATGAGCTCCTATCGGATTAAAATAACGAAGAATTATCGATTTAAATGGTACACCGGAATATATCGTATCTTTAATAATTTCTTCACATATTTGCTTAGTATTACCATAAGGTGACATTGCAGGCTTTATAGGAGCTTTCTCGTCTACCGGCAAAATATCCGGCTGTCCGTACACGGTACAAGAAGACGAAAATACAATAGCTTCTACCCCATACTCCGGCATAAGATCCAACAAATTCATTAACGTCACTAAATTATTGCGATAATACAGCAAAGGTTTCTGTACTGACTCACCCACAGCCTTACTCGCTGCAAAATTAATTATGCCTTTAATACCCTTGTGCTCTTCAAATAACTTGCGAAGAGCATCTTTATCTTGAAGGTCCATTTGAACAAAAGCCGGACGAATCCCCGTAATATGTTCTATACCATCAATAACACCTGCATTGGAGTTAGATAAGTTATCCAATACTACAACTTCATATCCAGCATTCTGCAATTCTACAGTAGTATGCGAACCAATATATCCGGCACCACCGGTCACTAAAATTTTACCTTTCATAATTTGCCTTTCGTTATTTTAATATGTATAATTTAAGGATTATAGTGAGTTGCAAAAATAGTTAAAAACAAAAACATACAGAACTAATTTTCACATAAATTTCTGTACCAAATCAACAAATATTATCTATACTTAATTATCAAACTCACCGGCCATAACATATAATATATCCAGATTTTATTGACTAAAAACTTTTTACTCAAATAATCTTATTAAAATCTTGAATCTCTATATAGATTATCAAAAAATATTTTTATCTTTGCCCCGCTTTTTGAATAGTACCGTGTGATGGGAAATTAGGAAGCAAACTAATTTTGAGTAACACAAACAAATTAAACAAATGAAAACATTCCAATTAGAAGGAACTCCCCGTATAGACTTGGGGAAAAAAGCTGTAAAAGCTATCCGTAAACAAGATTTAATTCCTGCAGTGCTTAATGGTGGCGAAATCGTTGAAATGCCTTATAACAAAACATTAAAAGCTGGAGAAAAAATTGTTGAAATCGCTAACAACAAAGGTCTTATCGTTACAGACTTTACTATTTCTAATGATGCTGTTCGTAAACTTATCTATACTCCCGAAATTTTTGCAGTAGATCTGACTATCGGAGAAAAGAAAGTAATGGCCGTTGTAAAAGACGTACAATTCCATCCAGTAAACGACCGTATCCTCCATATGGATTTCCTTGAAGTTAACGATAAGAAACCTATCGTAATGGAAGTACCCGTAGCTCTTGAAGGTCACTCTGAAGGTGTTAAAGCCGGTGGTAAATTAAGTCTCGAAATGAGGAAGCTTAAAGTAAAAGCCATATATACTCAAATCCCTGAAAAGTTGGTCATCAATATAGACAATTTAGGTTTAGGTAAAACTATGCAGGTAGGAGATCTTCATTTTGAAGGTCTTGAAATCATGAATGCCAAAAATGCTGTGGTTTGTGCTGTTAAGTTGACAAGAGCAGCCAGAGGTGCCCAAGCAAAAAGTGGTAAATAATATTGCTTAAATGAAATATTTGATTGTAGGGTTGGGCAATATCGGTAGTGAATACGAAAATACCCGACACAACATAGGATTCAGAGTATTGGACGCCTTAGCTAAGGCGTCCAATCTTATTTTTAACGATGGCCGTTATGGAGCCACATGCGAGTTGAAAATCAAAGGTCGTACATTGGTACTGCTGAAACCATCCACATATATGAACTTAAGTGGTAATGCTGTAAGATTCTGGCTACGGAAAGAAAATATTTCGGTCGAAAATCTTTTAGTTGTTGTCGATGACTTGGCTTTACCGTTCGGTACTCTACGACTTAAACCAAGAGGTAGTGATGCCGGACATAACGGACTAAAACATATACAACAAATATTAGGAACCGATAATTATGCACGTTTACGATTTGGTATCGGAAATGACTTTCCTCGAGGAGGACAAGTAAATTTTGTTTTAGGCAGTTTTCCTCCAGAGGAAGAAAAAATATTACCCGAGAAATTTGAACGAGCAGGTGAAATAATCAAAAGTTTTTGCTTAGCCGGAATACAACTCACCATGACACAGTTCAACAATAAATAAACGAACTATGGGTAAAGAAAACGAAGTACGTATAGACAAATGGATGTGGGCCACCCGCATTTTCAAAACCCGTACTATTGCAGCTGAAGCTTGTAAAAAAGGTCGGGTATCGGTATCGGGAACTACAGTGAAACCTTCACGTACTATCAAAATTGGAGATATCATACAAGTACGTAAACCACCTGTTACATATTCTTTCAAAGTATTAGCATTGACAGAAAACCGAATGGGAGCTAAGATCGTACCTGAATTTCTCGAAAACGTGACACCTCCTGAACAAATGGAGATACTCGAATTGAGCCGTATCAGTGGTTTTATCAATAGAAGTAAAGGTATGGGAAGACCAACAAAACGAGATAGCCGAGAACTAAAAAAATTTACCGAACAACAATATTTCGACGATACCTTCGATTTTGATTTCGACTTTGATAGCGAAGATTAATTAAAAACAAAATAAACCGCCTATTTGTTATATAAGACAGTGTTTATATACTGTCTTATTTTTTAAGAGGATTCATAATATGACATCATTCAAACCATCAGATGAACTAAAGCAAAAACTCTACGTTATCATTTTTAAATCAGATACGAAGGGTGGAAAGCTGTTTGACGTATTACTTCTGATTGTCATTGTTTTCAGTGTCCTCCTCTCTATGCTTGAAAGTATCGTAGAATATGATAAGCAATACCTCATACCCTTCCGCATAGGAGAATGGATTATAACTTTTCTTTTCACAATAGAATACATTTTACGTATTTACTGCGTTCCTAATAAAAAGAAATATATATTTTCATTCTATGGTATTATTGACTTTCTTTCTATACTCCCTGCTTTTATTAGTATTCTATTTAGTAGTACCCGGTATTTCAGCATTATCAGATCTCTGAGGTTACTTCGAATTTTCCGTATCTTGAAACTATCCCGATATGTGAAAGAAAGTAACCATCTGGCCGAATCAATAAAACGAAGCGCAAAAAAAATATTACTCTTCTCTTATTTCATCATTATTATGGTAACCATATTAGGAGCCATCATGTATGTTGTAGAGAGTAAAGTAAACCCTGGATTCGGCAATATACCCGAAAGCGTATACTGGGCAGTCGTTACCCTCACAACGGTAGGTTACGGAGATATTACACCTGTAACTTTTCTCGGACAATTGATTGCAACTGTCATTATGCTTCTCGGCTATTCGATCATTGCCGTACCTACTGGTATTGTTTCTTCAGAAATGATACGCAGCCATCGCATGAAAGATGTCGTATGCCTTAAATGTGGAAATCAAGAACACGATAGAAATGCATTTTATTGCCATCAATGTGGTTCTCGACTGCCTATATCCAAATCACCATAAAAATTATATTATCTTAACCCATATCCGATTTCTTACAAATCCATCTCTAAAATTTCATTGAATATATTTTTCCGATTTTATATAGAAGAACTGATTATCCGATAAATAAAAATACAAAGCAGAAAGATATTCAAAACCAGTCTTCACTGTTTCACCCAATAATTCAAACGGCTTCTATAGAAAAAAATAGCATTTACCCATCAGAAACTAATATTTTATCAAAAAAAACACGCTTATTGCTAAAAAACATTAACTTTGTGAATCAATGAAAGAATATTGAAAAATTATATAGAATTAAAATATCGATTCAAAAAAATTTAATAGTATGGAAACTATAGACTGGTCGAATCTATCGTTCGGTTATATGCCGACCGATTATAATGTACGCTACACATACAAAAATAATGCATGGGGCGATTTAGAAATTTGGGATACTCCCGACATCAATTTGCATATGGCTGCAACATGTCTTCACTATGGCCAAGAAGGATTTGAAGGATTAAAAGCCTTCAGAGGTAAAGATGGAAGAATACGAATCTTTCGACTCGAAGAAAATGCAGCACGTTTACAAAGTACCTGTCGAGGTATCATGATGGCCGAACTATCAACAGAAAAATTCAAAGAAGCCATTGTTACAGTTGTAAAGAAAAATGAGAGATTCGTTCCTCCTTACGAAAGCGGAGCATCATTATATATACGTCCTTTACTTATCGGGACAAGTGCCCAAGTTGGAGTAAAACCATCATCTGAATATTTATTTGTTGTTTTTGTAACACCTGTTGGCCCTTACTTCAAAGAAGGATTTAAACCAACCCCAATGGTAATACTAAGACAGTATGACCGTGCAGCACCTTTAGGCACAGGTATCTACAAAGTTGGAGGTAACTATGCCGCCAGCCTGGTAGCTGGAGAGAAAGCCCATGCAATGGGATACTCTGCAGTATTATATCTCGATGCAAAAGAGAAAAAATATATAGACGAATGTGGACCAGCCAACTTTTTTGGAATCCGAGACAATCACTACATCACTCCTAAATCATCATCTATTCTTCCCTCAATCACCAACAAAAGTTTGATGAAAATTGCCGATTCGATGGGTATGATTGTCGAACAACGTCGAGTACCAGAAGAAGAACTTGAAACTTTCGAAGAAGCCGGAGCATGTGGTACAGCCGCTGTTATCAGTCCTATCGAACGCATAGATGACTTAGATGCCAATAAATCTTATATTTTTTCTAAGGATGGCAAACCTGGGGTAATATGTGAAAAACTTTATAATAAACTTCGGGCCATTCAATACGGAGACGAACCTGATACCTTCGGATGGATAACTATTGTTGAATAAATATCATAAATTCAAAAATACCTTTATCAAAAATCCTGCCTAAAGCAGGATTTTTTTGTCATTTTTATAAACAAATCATACAAGCAACTTGTTAATAAATACATAAGATTATAAAGATTCACACATTTGTATTAACCATAGTTGCTATAATAATGGATTTTAACGACTTATCTTACAAAAAAACTTATGTTGCTCTACACAACAGCTGCAACCAGTCTCTCAAAGAGGGAAATGACAACTCCTACGAGGACGAAACTTATAATTGTAAAAACTGTAATACCCCTCTATTCTCACTCAAAAACAAACTGGCTTCCCGAATAGGATGGTTCTCTTTCGCCAATGCTATACCTGGAAAAATCCGACACCAACCTGTTACAGAAAATATACGTTCCGAAATTTTTTGCAACTGTTGCGGTACTTTTTTAGGATATATATTTTTCAGCGAACGTTTATCATCAAACGGATTCAGATATTTTATCAATGCTCTTTCTGTAAAAATCAAAAATAAAAATCCAGAAACCGTAATACAAACTGCATGGCTCGCTGGCGGTAGTTTTTGGGGTATCGAATATTATCTTAAAAAACTCAATGGCGTACTTTATACCACTGTCGGATATATGGGAGGCGAAATAGAAAATCCTACATATAAACAAGTATGCACGCAAACAACAGGACATTATGAAACCGTAGAAATTCAATATGAACCTCGGAAATTAAGCTATGAAAAACTCCTTAAATACTTTTTCGAAATACATGATTTCACCCAAACAAATGGACAAAACTCAGATATTGGACCTCAATATCGTTCTGCAATTTTTTGGTCTACTCCTGAAGAAAAGGATATTGCAATCAAACTTATGAAACGACTTTCACAAATGGGCTTTAAAGTAGCTACGCAATTACTCCTTGCAACAAAATTTTGGCCAGCAGAAAACTATCATCAAGATTATTATATGCATAAGCAAGATCAACCCCACAGTCATAAATATCACAAAATATTCTGAATACTTCTATCCCCCTAAAACAATAATAAGTCATAAATCAAATTATAACCTTTATATTAGTTTCTTCCCGACATTGACATTCTCTGCTTTTTATTTATCTTTGCAGTAACAGAGATACATTAGCCTTTAAAATCATGTTTAGAAACCTTCACTCTATTTTCCTATTTTTATTGTTTTCACTCATCGGATATAACATATCCGTTTCGGCACAAACCGCATCTGAAAGAATAAAACAATCTTATACGACACTCCATCCACATATCATCATTAACAATATAGAAGATATCACCGGAGGAAACTTTATTGAGCCTTACTCTCAAAAGATAATGACCGGACTACCTCCATTCCGACGTATTTCATTAATATCACGACCTACATCCGAATCAAACATTGGAATAGAAGTATGGATGCCCATTGAAAACTGGAATGGGCGTTTTTTAGGTACAGGAACTGGAGGAGGAGCTGGATATATAAATTTTTGGGCTCTTGAAATCGGGCTAAAACGAGGGTTTGCCGTTGCCAATACAGACATGGGAACTTCTCCGGCAGCACATGAGGTGTATGAATATCCCGAACGATGGAAAGACTTTGGATATCGAGCAACACACGAAATGACCGTAGTTGCAAAAAAATTCATAAAAAAATATTATGGAAAAGAACCACTCTATTCTTACTTCCAAGGTTGCTCTACAGGAGGACAGCAAGCTCTCTCCGAAGCCCAACGCTACCCTGAAGATTACAATGGAATATTAGCCGGAGCTCCAGCCAATAACCGCACACATCTACACACCATGTTTTTATGGTGCCATGCTCTATGCAACGAAAATCCAGAATTGATGTTTTCAAAAAAACAATTACAGAAAATAACTGAAATTGTCATACAAAAAAATGTGGGTAAAGACGGGGGAGCTCCAACTGACCATTTTCTCACAGACCCAAGAATTGCCACCATCGATACGGAAATCTTCAAATCTTTTCTATCAGAAAAGCAAATAAACATATTAAAAAAGATACTCAACGGACCTGTCAATCCAAATACAGGAGAAAGAATATACTGCTCTTTTCCTTTAAACAGCGAAGATAAACCATCTGGACAAGAATACTTTCAAGGGAAATCAGCAGTCAACGGACTTTTGTATCCATTTATTTGGGCATTTGGAAAAGACTTCGATTACCGCAAATTTGATTTTGACAAAGATTTAGAAAAAGTCGATTCTATACTGGCGCCAGTATTAAATGCAAACAATCCTGATTTAAGACCATTGAAAAAAAATAATGGAAAAATCATAATGTACACAGGAACATGTGATCCCATTGTTCCTTTTCCTGACGCAATAAATTATTATGAACGGGTAATAGAACAAATAGGAAGTTTAGAAGAAACACAAACGTTTTTCCGTTATTTCATTATTCCTGGAATGAATCATTGTGCCAATGGTCCTGGAGTAAATGACTTTGGACAAGGATTTCCTACACCTCCAAATCCAGACAAAGAGCAAGATATTCTCTCCTTATTGATGGACTGGGTAGAAAAGGGAAAAGCCCCAGAGCGAATAATAGCCACCCGATATAAAGATAATTCCAGAAAAGAAATAGAAATGCAACGACCTGTATATCCATATCCAGACTTCCCCCATTATATAGGAGGTGACCCAGCTTTACCCCAAAACTATAAGAGAAAAACCCACCTTAGAAACAATGTTCCTATTCCAGCAAAAAAATATTTGAAATAAAACAAAACAAAAAACAACACAAACAATATACTCAACTATGAAATCCTGTTATTTACCAATAGCAAGCTTCTTTCTCAGCATCTCTCTATTGGCAAACAGCCAACAAATCGAGAAAGGTGGCATTTCTTCTGAAATGCTGCAGCAAATCAAACAATCATATCAGGGAACATCAACTGATAAAGCTATACGCAATGCCATTTGCAATAACGATATAAATAAACTGGCTATAAACATTGATAACAAAAATAATTTTGACACCTACTTCTCTCATAAAGTCAATAGTAAAGGCATCACCGACCAAAAATCATCTGGACGATGCTGGCTATTCACTGGATTAAACGTATTTCGGGCACAAGCCATTGCTAAATATGATATGGGAGATTTTCAATTTTCTCAAGTCTATCCTTTTTTCTGGGACCAGCTCGAAAAAGCCAACCTCTTTCTACAAGGAATCATCGATACTCGCAAAAAGCCTATAAACGATAAGATGGTAGAATGGCTCTTCAAAAACCCCTTAAGTGATGGAGGACAATTCACCGGAATATCCGATATTTTAAGCAAATACGGTGTAGTTCCAGCAGAAGTTATGACAGAGACATACAGCAGCGAAAACACCAGCCGTATGGCATATTTGATAAAGCTAAAACTCAGAGAGTTTGGAATACAGTTACGTAATGAAGCGGCCCAAGGAAACTCCGTTACCTCATTAGAAAAAAGCAAAACACAAATGTTAGGTACCATATATCGCATGCTGGTACTCAATTTAGGAGAACCACCTGCCTCATTTACTTGGACACGAAAAGATGCCAAAGGCAATCCGGTTGAGACCAAAAAATATACACCTATGTCTTTCTTCAATGAATTTATAGGAAAAGACTTAACCAATAACTATATCATGCTAATGAATGATCCCAGTCGCGACTACTATAAGCTATATGAAATAGATTATGACCGCCATCGTTATGATGGTAGAAACTGGACATACGTAAACTTACCAATAGAAGACATCAAAGAAATGGCTATTGCATCCATTAAGGATAGTACTATGATGTATTTCTCATGCGATGTAGGCAAATTTTTCGACAGAGAACGAGGCTTACTCGATATAGACTATTATGACTATGGTTCTTTGATGGGAACTACTTTCAATATGGATAAGAAACAACGTGTACAAACTTTTGCAAGCGGCTCATCCCATGCAATGACTTTGATGGCTGTAGACTTAGACCCAAACGGTAAGCCTAAAAAGTGGATGGTAGAGAATAGTTGGGGACCAGGTGCAAACAGTGGACATTTAATCATGACAGACAAATGGTTCGACGAATACATGTTCCGTCTTGTCGTCGATAAAAAATACATTACTCCAAAAGTAAAAGAAGTACTAAAACAAAAAGCAACCCTTCTGCCGGCCTGGGATCCGATGTTTGCTGAGGAAAAATAAAATTTACAATATACAAACAAAACAATTTCTTTTTTTCAAGAAGACATGAAAATGCTTTCTTGAAAAAAGAAATTGTATATGATATCTTAATTTAAAAACTTACATATAATCAGACTACTAATAAAAAATATATTACAGAATAATAAAGAATAACCCATTTTTTGATAATTTTAAACAGCCTCTAAGTTTATTTGTAAATTGCACGCTTTCTTTTTCAAAAAGATTTTGTATCATTGCATAAAATAAAGAGGATATGGACCCGCAAATAATAATAAAAAAATACTATACACCCGGTACTAAACTTTATGATATACTTGTAGACCATAGTCAATTAGTAACAGAAAAAGCATTGGCTATAGCCAATGTCCACCCTGAATTTAATGCAGATAAGCAATTTATTGCCGAAGCTGCCATGTTACACGATATTGGAATTTTTCTAACTGATGCTCCAGATATTGAATGCCATGGAGCAAGACCATATATCTGCCACGGAACTTTAGGTAGTGAGCTTTTAAAAAAAGAAGGATTACCCCGACATGCCCTTGTCTGCGAACGGCATACGGGTGCAGGACTCTCTCTTGATGAAATTATAGCCCAAAATCTACCTATCCCACATCGAGACATGTTACCCATAAGTATTGAAGAACAAATTATCTGTTTTTCAGACAAATTTTATTCCAAATCAGACCCTTTAAAAGAAAAAAGTCTCGATAAAATACGTAAAAGTATGGCCAAGTATGGAGAAGCATCTGTTCACCGTTTTGAAAGTTGGTGTAAATTGTTTCTTCTCTAAAATATATTAAATCCCGCCCAATCCCTTATAAGTTGGGGTAAATTATGTATTTTTGCAGTCCGGTAACCTATAGGTTTGCGAATGTCGCCAAAAAATAAAATTTATATATCCATCTTAGCTGTTTTCTGCACATTGTTGATGCTCGGCCTGAGTGCGCAAACTAAGCGTATTTCAACCCCTGCACTCCGTCCGGTAACAGCCAATGTTATACCTGACAGTACAGTAAAAGACTCCTTGGCTGCCATTCTCAATCTTATCGATTCTCTTCATCAAAAAAAGAACGATTCTATTCCCCCTGTTGCAATAGACTCATTAAAAAATGATTCCCTTCCAAGTGATTCTACAAAGAAATCTAAAAAAGCAGGATTAGATGATGTGGTAGAATATAAGGCAAATGACTCTATCGTATTTTTGGGTAATAATATGGCCTATATGTACGGGCAAGGGGTCGTCAACTATCAAGATATAGAACTTGATGCCGATGAGATACGAATGAATATGGATAGCAGTATGGTATATGCCGTAGGACGTCCAGATACAGCTGGTGAAATAGTCGGAAATCCGATTTATAAAGATAAAAGCGGAGAATACGAATCCAAAACCATGCAATACAATTTTAAATCGAAAAAAGGATACATAACAAATATCATTACCCAGCAAGGTGAAGGATATTTGACAGGAGGACGTACAAAAAAAATGGACAACGATGAGTTCTACATGGTAGATGGCAAATACACTACATGTGACGATCATGAGCATCCCCATTTTTATCTACAACTTACCAAAGCCAAAGTACGCCCCAAAAAGAATATCGTTACAGGTCCTGCTTATATGGTACTCGCTGACGTACCGTTACCTTTAGCCATACCATTTGGTTTTTTTCCATTTACAGACAAATACTCTTCCGGTATTATTATGCCGACATTCGGAGATGAAAGTGCCCGAGGATTCTATTTAAGAGATGGAGGATATTATTTTGCAATTAGTGACTATATAGATTTGGCCTTAACTGGTGAAATTTATACCAAAGGGTCTTGGGGGCTCAATGGTCAATCCAATTATATAAAACGATACAAATACTCAGGAAATTTCAATATTGGTTATCTGGTCACCATATTAGGTGACAAAGGTATGCCCGATTATCAAAAGCAAAAGAATTTCAGATTGACATGGAACCACTCTCAAGACTCGAAAGCAAACCCCAATATGAGTTTCTCTGCCAACGTAAATTTCACAACCAGTGGTTATGACCGCAACAATCTGAATAGTTATTATAATTCAGCAACATTTACGGAAAATACCAAAAGTTCTACGGTAAACATGACTTATAATTTCCCGAACGCACCTCTCAGCATTTCAACAACAGCCAGTATAAACCAAAGAACAAAAGATTCGACCTTATCTGTATCATTTCCGGACTTTACATTGAACCTAAGCCGTGTATATCCATTCAAGAGAAAAAATCCCGTAGGAAAAGAACGCTGGTATGAAAAAATCAGTCTCAATTATACTGGTATATTTCGCAACTCTATCGAAACCAAACAAAATCTATTTTTCAAATCTAATCTGATTAGAGATTGGCAAAACGGGATGCAGCATACTATTCCCATTTCGGCCACATTTAATATGTTGAAATATATAAATATATCTCCATCTTTTTCTTTCACCGACCGTATGTATACCAACAAAATCATGCGGCAATGGGACCCCAAAGCCTCTCAAGAAGTACGAGATACTACTTACGGGTTTTATAACGTATTTAATTATAGTTTTGGCGTAAGCGCACAGACCAAACTTTACGGTTTTTATAAACCTCTCCCCTTTTTAGGAGATAAAATTGAAATGATACGCCATGTGTTCACTCCAAGTGTCAGCTTTAGTGGCGCACCAGATTTCGGAAGCTCTCGATATGGATTCTGGCAAACTTATACCAAAATAGATGCAAATGGACGACGACAAGATGTAGAATACTCACCCTTCTCAGAAGGTATGTTCGGGACTGTTTCTCGCGGAAAACAGGGAGTAGTATCCTTCAATATGAGCAACAATCTCGAAATGAAAGTTAAATCTGACCGAGATACTACAGGTGTCAGGAAAATTTCTCTTATTGAAAACTTATCAGCAGGTATCAGTTATAACATGGCTGCTGATTCCATGAAATGGAGTAACATCAACTCATCTATACTGATAAAACTAACCAAAGGGTTTAACCTTCAAATGAGTGCCACATGGGATACTTATACATATAAACTCAATTCTGCAGGGCAACCGGTACGAGTAAACATCCCCCGATGGAAAGCAGGCAAAGGCCTCGGTCGCCTATCAAGCACCGGTACATCATTTTCTTATACCTTCAATAACGATACCTTTAAGAAAAAAAACAAAGATGATAAAAAAAACAACGATGATACTGGTCCTGCCTCTACCCAAATAGATAATAGCCAGAGTGCTTTGAAATATGAAAATGAAGAAAATAAACAAGAAGAAGAGAATAATACCGATATGGAATTTGGGAAAGACGGTTATATGATCTGGAAAGTACCTTGGAGTCTTTCGATAAATTATTCTATAAACTATGGCTATGGTGATTTCAATTATAAGAAAATGGAATATAACGGTAAAATCACTCAAAATCTGAGTTTTTCCGGGAATATAAGCCCGACCAAAAACTGGTCATTCAATTTTTCTGCCAGTTATGATTTTGACCGGAAAAAAATAGCTTATATGAATTGCGGTATTACTCGTGATTTACACTGTTGGAGTATGAGTGCAAACTTTATACCTGTAGGACCATACAAGTCTTACAATTTTCACATCAGTGTAAAATCATCTCTATTAAGTGACTTGAAATACGATAAGAGTGGAAACTCTTACGACCGTTTACAATGGTATTAATACCAAGAAGCTCCTCTTAAAAATTTTATTATTTTCCATCTATCGGAACCACAAGACCTTCATTGGCCAATATTGTATTCGGAAAAACCGTCCGGGCCTCATCCAAAAAAATAGAATCATTCAAATAACGAGCCGAATAATGCCCCAGTAGCAATTGGCCTACATGAGCTTTTAATGCCATAGTAGCCGCTTGCTTGGCTGTCGAATGGAAAGTTTCTTTTGCTCTCAAAACATTATCTTCAGCAAATGTAGACTCATGGTATAACAAGTCTACTCCTTCAATATAAGGAAGCAATTTTTCAGTATAAGCTGTATCGGAACAATATGCATAGCGTATCGACCGATCTGCCGGGCGGGTCAATCGTTCGTTCAAGATAACCCGACCATCAGGTGTTACGTAATCTGCCCCCATTTTTATATCCGCTAACAACTTCACCGGAATATTATAAAACCTTACCATATCCCCCAACAGATGCCGAGCTTTTTGCTTTTCCTCAAAAAGGAATCCACAAGTAGGTATACGATGCTTTAAAGGCAATGTCCGCACAATCAAAGAACGGTCTTCATATATATTTTCTCCAGGAACAATCGGATTGAATCTTAACGAAAAAGGCAAATCTCGACAAAAGTAATCAAGCATAGCTCTAAAAGGTTTTTCCGCTTCAGAATGTACATGAATCACTAACTCTCCGGTATAGCCCAATAACGCTAAAGTTGAAATCAACCCTGGCAATCCAAAACAATGGTCCCCATGTAAATGCGAAATAAATAGATGCTGCAATCGGGAAAATTTCAATTTCTGACGACGAAATTGTAACTGGGCACCTTCACCACAATCAATCATAAACAATTTCTCCCTCACATTCAACACCTGTGAACTAGGTAAATGACGAGTAGTCGGTAATGCCGAGCCACATCCCAAAATATTCAATTCAATATTTGCCATTATCTAAAATTTCCATCTCTATAAGTGGTATAACAAATATAATTTATCCAAATCAATAATCCAATAAAAAAGTATTCATTTTACAGGTAATATATAACAAATATCCTATCTCAATAATGACAGATATCAGATATTATATCTACATTATCGGGCCTAAAAATATTCCCATACTATCGGTTACTCTTCGGTATCCAGAATTTAAAAGATACATTTGGATATGTTCTTAATCTCGTCTTGATATTACTATACCAAACCTCAATAATATCGAAATATCAATCACATGACAAATCATTTTACCTATCTGCAGGATAGACTACACCTATTTGCTTACGTATTTCATCTATAATTTCTAACGTAACCAAAGAATTTTGGTGACTATTAATCTTCGATTCCAATAATCCTTGTTCAATTAAGTTAATGAATTCAGCAACCTCATAATAGTACTCACTTTTGCTCAACTCAACCCCTATCGATTCATGATGAGCCCGAGGACCCCTCCCCGACATTGCAAGAGGACGAGGCAGGTAAGTAACATCCCGTATAATATGAATTCCGTCCAAAAGGAGATTTCCTTCCTCTCCTTCTATCTCGGAAGGAAGATAAGAATTAGCTATTTTAGAATACAACACAGTCGCGTTTAAACCTTCATACTGAAAATTAACAACCCCTTGGCCATCAGCTCCGGAAGAGAGCACAACACCTGCCGCATCTATTTTAGAAGGTTTTCCCAAAAGGACTACCATCGGATAAATAGTATAAATCCCTATATCCATAATCGCACCATTCGACAATGCCGGATCAAAGGCATTCATTACAATCCCTTCTTTAAACTTATCATATCTGGAAGAATACTGGCAATAACTCGCAAAATAACGACGAATAGTTCCCAACTTCTTCATATAATCTCTGACAATAAGAAAATTAGGATTCAATGTTGAAATCATGGCTTCCATTAACGTTACGCGATACTTATGAGACGCTTTTATCATTTCCTGTACTTCCAATGCATTCGATGCAAACGGTTTTTCACACAATACATGTTTACCGTAACTCATACACAGTATACTCTGAGATGCATGTACATAATTAGGTGTAGCAATGTAGACCGCATCAATTTTCGAACTTTTCGCCATATTCTCCAACGAAGAAAAAGTATATGGAATATGATGCTTAGCAGCAAATGCCTCGGCTCGTTCTTGTGAGCGTGAGCAAACAGCTGCCAATTCGAAACGAGAATCTTGTCGTGCACCAGCAATAAACCAGTCACTAATCGTATTTGTTCCTACTATTCCAAAACGGACTTTCTTTTCCATATCTTATAATCCAAATTATATAACAATTTCAAGTTATAAATATAAAAAGAAAATACGGGAACTACACTGAACTGTAGCTCCCGTATTCTAATAGCCTATAAAATTGGTCAATCAGATTATTTCTTTTCTGATTCAAGTTTTTCTTTCAAAGCAGCAAGTTCCTCAATGTCGCCTAATGTAGTTTTTTCTACATTATTGTTAATAGCTACATTTTCATCTGCCTTAGCGGCCTTCTTAGATGCTTTCTTAGCAGCGGCTTCTTTCTTTGCTTCAGCTTTAGCTTCATCTTCAAAAATACGACTGTGAGAAAGGATAATACGCTTTGCATCTTTGTTAAACTCGATTACTTTAAATTGGAGTTTTTCATCTACTTGAGCTTGAGTTCCGTCTTCTTTTACCAAATGTTTAGGAGTTGCAAATCCTTCTACTCCATAAGGCAATGCAATTACAGCACCTTTATCTAACATCTCGATAATAGTACCCTCATGTACCGAATCTACTGTAAAAATAGTTTCGAATACATCCCAAGGATTTTCTTCCAATTGCTTATGGCCTAAACTTAAGCGACGATTTTCCTTATCAATTTCAAGAACCTGAACTTCGATTTCAGCTCCAATCTGAGTAAATTCAGATGGGTGTTTGATTTTCTTTGTCCAAGAAAGATCTGAAATATGAATCAATCCATCTACACCCTCTTCGATTTCTACAAATACGCCAAAGTTAGTGAAATTACGTACTTTAGCCATATGACGAGAACCTACGGCATATTTGGTTTCGATATCTTCCCAAGGATCTGGTTTCAATTGTTTGATACCTAAAGACATCTTACGTTCTTCACGATCCAAAGTCAAAATAACGGCTTCAACTTCATCTCCTACTTTCATAAAGTCTTGAGCACTACGCAGATGTTGTGACCAAGACATTTCTGATACATGTATAAGGCCTTCAACACCCGGGGCAATTTCGATAAATGCTCCGTAATCGGCCATAACAACCACTTTACCTTTAACCTTATCGCCAACTTTAAGATCTGCACTGAGCGCATCCCAAGGATGAGGCATCAACTGCTTCAAACCTAAAGCAATACGTTTCTTCTCATCATCGAAGTCAAGAATTACAACATTCAATTTCTGATCTAAAGAAACAACTTCTTCCGGATGACTTACGCGCCCCCAAGAAAGGTCTGTAATATGAATCAATCCATCTACGCCACCCAAGTCAATAAATACACCGTAAGAGGTGATATTCTTAACGGTACCTTCAAGTACCTGACCTTTTTCGAGTTTTGCAATAATGTCTTTTTTCTGTTGTTCCAGCTCAGCTTCAATAAGAGCTTTATGGGACACAACCACATTTTTGAATTCCTGGTTGATTTTAACCACTTTGAATTCCATCGTTTTTCCAACGAACACATCATAATCACGAATAGGCTTAACATCAATTTGAGAGCCCGGCAAAAATGCTTCAATACCGAACACATCAACAATCATACCGCCTTTCGTACGACACTTGATAAACCCTTTAATGATTTCATCATTTTCAAGAGCTGAATTAACGCGATCCCAAGAACGAGTAGCGCGAGCTTTCTTGTGAGACAATACTAATTGTCCTTTTTTATCTTCCTGACTTTCAATATATACTTCTACAGTATCACCTACTTTCAAATCAGGATTGTAACGGAATTCGTTCATCGAAATGACACCATCCGATTTGTAACCGATATTTACAACGACTTCTCTTTTGTTCATAGAGATTACTGTACCTTCGATTACTTCTTTGTCTTTAACTGTGTTTAAAGACTGGTCATAAGTATTTACCAATTCTTCTCGGCTCTTATCACCATACACTTCGCCTTTCTCATAGGCATCCCAGTCAAAATTTTCGACTGGAGAATTTTTTAATTCTTCCATTTAATTAATTAGTTGATTTTCATTAATAAATTAGACATTATATGGTCTTTCAAAATCGGGTACAAAGGTAAATAATGTTTTCTTATTTACAAAAATTAAACTTCTCTTTTTTAGACGATTTGGAAAAAGAGAAGTTTTTAAGACATTACAACACGATACAAATACTCATTTTTTCTTTCTCAACAAATGCTCATCTACAATTTTGAAACAAGCATCTCTAAGCTTTTGCGTCGCCATGCTCAAATTATCATCAAATTGTTGTGCCGTAGGTCTATCTGCACCGACCAAATCTGTTATAGCTTTCACACATAATATCGGTGTCTTATACAACTGTGCTACCCAAGCTACCGCAGCAGCTTCCATATCTTTCACTTCTCCTCCAGTCTGGCGCATTTGCTCAGCATCATCTTCAGTCATATCCAAAGAACTGCCAGTTGTACAAATTCCCTGTTTAAATCCTCCCAAACGAGCCATCTCATCTGAGTCTATACAAGGGAAATACCCTTGCCCCATCCTGTTCCATCCGGGAATATCGACCCTCCGGTCATGGAATACTATATATTTATGACTCAAATATACATCTCCTATTTTTGCACCTTTAGACGCAAAGCCCCCTGCCGTCCCCGCATTAATAATAATATCGGGATGATAATATGCAATGGCCAAGTGTGTACTCAAAGTTGCGGCTTCACATCCAATATAATCAAAACCTGTATCGGCATCTTTTCCATTAGTTACTAATGTAATCTCTATATTTTTATAATTGCCTTGATATACTTGGCTCGGAGCTTGCCCAAAACGGCCTCCCTGATGCATCAATCCAAAATGTTGTATAAGAGGCTTGGCTTCAGCAGCCATAGCGACAATGAAACATATCTTTTTCATATGGTTTTTCAAGTATAAATATAATAATTATCAGCGCTTTTTCTTAAAAAATTCTTTCATCAATGCAGCACATTCTTCTTTCATAACACCACCTGTCACCACAGTTTTCGGATGTAATGCTTCCGGAGCAAATTTACGGAAACCACGTTTATCATCTGACGCCCCATATACAACTGCCCCTACCTGAGACCAACCTAAGGCACCGGCACACATTACACAAGGTTCTACTGTGACATACAATGTACATCCTGTGAGATATTTCCCCCCTAAGACATTCGCCGCTGCCGTTATTACCTGCATCTCAGCATGAGCTGTTACATCAGTCAATGTTTCCGTCAAATTATGTGCTCGAGCGATAATACGGCCATTACATACAACAACCGCTCCTACCGGAATTTCATTACGGTCACGAGCGGCTTCCGCCTCACGAAGCGCAAACTTCATGTAATATTCGTGAGAATTTACCATCAATCTTTTAGATAATAATCGACTGTCGTCACGACTCTCACTTTCTTAATGTAAGGCGTATTTGCATCTCGGTCATCAATAGAAAATTGGCCTTGATATGCTGTTTTTATCTTACCTAATTCACTCTCAGAATCTTTTGCAAACTTGACAGCAGCATTTCGTGCATTCTTTGTTGCCTGCTCTATCATTTCAGGCTTTATATCATTAAGTTTAGTAAACATAAACTGCGGACGATATTGATAATCTCCCACAGAAATAGCAATGCCCTGTTTCAACAAATCGGTTTGCCGATACATCAGTTCCCTCACCTTATCTACCTGGGTTGACGTAACCGTAACAACAGAAGTTACATTATAACGATAAGGGACTCTGTTATTTGAATACCGGTCAGCTTCCATGTCTATAATCTGAGGGGCAGAAGTAGTAATCTCATTATCGGTAATCCCATTTTTCTTGAGAAAATTTATTATCGTCGAGTTCTTTTGATTTACCGTGGTATAAATTGAAACCAAATCGTTCCCTATCTCTTTATATGTCAGTGGCCATATAACCATATCAGCCGAAACCTCTTTTTCTGCTAAGCCTTTCACACTTACCACCCGGTCTTTATTCTTTACCTCGATAATGGCATGCCCCAATGCCCATCCGGACAAATACAGTCCAATGGCAATGATAACGGCAACAACAATCATCTGACTTTTTCCCATCTTCGTATTATTTTAATTAATAACCACCGTTTATCTCGTTATGAAACTTCCAAGCGTCTTATACAAATATAGGAAACAAAATCCAATATTTCAATATATCCCAGACACTATTTTTCTTTTTTAGCAATATAAGAGAAGAATATACTTCATGCCCCACAAATATCCGTAGTCCTCAAAGGCTATCTCAAAACTGGAAATAATCTGTGAAGCATCTTTCTCGTCATGATCTTCTGATTTAAGAAAGTCACTATATAACCTGTTATACATGCTGCAATAAATGATCCTTCACGAATACCTTCAATTCGCCGAGTAAACATTAAGGAAATAACAACAACCAATGAAACCAACGTGATATCAAAATATACCTTGAATTTTCCGAACTCTTTATTACAATAACGTGAAGCATATTTTACAAAACCTTCAGCACTCATCATCGCCACCCGAGGCTTTATCTCAAGTACGACACCTATCGATTGTATGACACATCCTATAATCAATAAAGCTAAAGACATCAAATAATCATTAGGATGCAAACCCGTCGTTATTATCATATTGAAATCGATAAATGCCGAAAATATAAATGAAAATGGAATTTGTAGAAGAATTTCTATAACATCCTGCCTGCAACCAACCTTCCTTACAAGCCACAACTGTCCTATAATTAACAATATATTTACGATAAATGTCCAAGTTCCTAATGTTAAAGGCGTATTAAGGCTCAGCACATAATTCACACTGGATATAGGAGTAGTTCCCAATGCTGAACGCACAATCAATACAATACCTACGGCTAAAAAATACAATCCAACGACAAATACCAAATACTTCTCCAAAATTTTTTTCATCTGCATATCAAACTTATTTTTATCTCAAAAATCATTGCAAATATCCCATTTTTTTATCTAAAAAAGACATTGTTTTCTTATATTTTACTTCAAAAAATATAGAAATATACCCGTCATCACCGTAGCAAGTTTCTTTCTATAATAATTCTTTTAGAATTCCTCCAATCTTTAATTCGTACAAATCTTTCATAAACTATTATTTATATTGACTATCTTTGTATTTAAAATCTCAAATTCCGATAATATGGCAAAACACAATATTCTAGGGAAAAATGGAGAAAAAATTGCAGCAGAATATTTAGTTAAGCAGGGATATGACATACGTGATATAAATTGGCGAAACGGCCGATATGAAATAGATATCGTTGCTACCCAAGGTAAATATCTGGTCATTGTCGAAGTAAAGACTCGCCAATCCGATATATTCGGCTTACCCGAAGATGCCATAAACGACAAAAAAATCAGACACCTGATAGATGCCGCTGACTCCTACATCAAACAAACCGACTTACCGTTTGACATACGATTTGATATAGTCTCTATCATATGCAAAGAAAACTCTTACGAAATAGAACATATTCAAGACGCATTTTATCCACCTATACAAAGTAAAAAATATGGATATTGAATCTTTACGGGAATACTGCCTTAGCTTCCCACAAACATCCGAATGCTTTCCTTTTGACGAAACTACTTTAGTATTTAAAGTAGCAGGAAAAATGTTCTTATATACCGACATCAGTAACAGTACCGAAACATGGGCTAATGTAAAATGTGACCCGGAGCTGGCAATAGAACTACGAGAAAAATATCCAACCGTATTACCCGGCTATCATGCAAATAAAAAATATTGGAATACAATACAATATAGCCGAGTTAAAGACAGTCTTTTTAAAGAATGGATACGACATTCTTATCTCGAAGTAATAAAAAAATTACCCCGGATTCAACAAGAAAAAATCCTGCATCAATTCGAGGAAATGGATAATAAAAAATAAACCCTTATTTTATGTTACTACAATTAGAAGAGACCGACTCTACCAATAATTATCTCAAACAACTCCTATCAAAACAGGAAATCGAGGAATGTTCGGTTGTCATTGCTGAAAAACAAACTTCCGGACGAGGTCAAAGAGGTAATAGTTGGGAATCTGAACCGGGCAAAAACTTGACCTTCAGCATAGTCTTATATCCTCATCATATTCCGGCATCTCGACAATTCGCTTTATCACAAATAATTTCTCTGGGGATTATCGATATTTTACAAAAATTTGGTCCCGGTTTTTCTATCAAATGGCCTAATGATATTTACTGGAACGAAAAAAAATTGGTAGGAATACTTATCGAAAATGAGCTCACCGGGCATACATTCAATACGGCCATCGTAGGCATCGGTATCAATGTCAACCAAGAACTTTTTTTATCCACAGCCCCAAATCCTATCTCCCTTAAACAAATTACAGGTAAAGATATCGACCGATACACCTTACTGTCCGACATCTTAAATGCCATAATGAAACGCTATTATCATTACGAAGAAAACAATGATAAAACATTAAATGACAGCTATATGAAATTCCTTTTCAGAAACAACGGCACATATTTTTTCAAAACCGAAAATGAACTATTTAAAGCTTCTATAAAAGGTATCGAAAATGATGGTCACCTGATACTCGAAACCGAAAATGGGGAAGAACGAAAGTACGCATTTAAAGAAGTCTCTTACGTACTTTAGGTTTCAATGCTTCAGCTTTAGAAACTTCCGAACGCTGTACATATATATCATACAAAACTTGTTTTACATAAGGAGTCATACCTTTAGCCGATACTTTCTCCAAATAGTAAGCCGCAGAAGCGAAGTCACTGTCCAATATACTGTCCTTCTCTTTTTTATAAACAGCGTACTGCATACGGTTTGGAGAAGTCAAATCATTAAAATTACGATCCAATGCTTTTAATGCTTCCGAACCTTTCCAATAATAATAATTCCCAAGAAACAAAGAAGCATCAGTATTTTGAGAGTCAAGCTCCAATATCTTTTTATAAATACCCACCGATTCCGCCTCCTTTCCTATCATAAAAAGAGCTTCTCCTTTTACTTTCAATATCGCAATATTATCAGGAACGGCCAGCAATAACTCATCGGCAATAGTCACAATTTCCTCATAATTATTTCTAAATCGATAATAACGAAGCAAATATCCATTTATTATTTTTTTCAACCAAGGTTGTTCCCCCTTCATCAATATCAACATATTCTCATATATCGGAGTATCTTGCATATTCCGAGCCAGACGTTCTACACCTATGAACAGAGAATCAAGAGAAACTCCGTTTTTTTCTGACAGTTCGATATAATGCATTACCGACTGAGAAGCACCAACTTTTGACGACGCAATAATAGATGATACATATAAAGGAAGGTAAGCCGGATTTTCTGTTAGTAACACATCGTACATCATCATAGCCTCATTCCACTCCCTATTATTGAAATGGGTTTCGGCTTTACGGTATAGTTTTTCATTTGTAATACCAGCGGCACAAGACATTACTGTAAAAAAGACGCAAAACAATATAGAAATCCATTTTCCCATATTTCAATTTATCTGAATCACTACGACAAATGTACTAAAAAAGCGACATATCACATTACATTTTTTTACCAGAGCAGAAAAGAATCACTCAAAATAGTTATTTTTGACAAAAAATAACGAGACATAAATTATAAACCATAAAATTGGGATATGAATACAAAATACAAACGCATTTTACTAAAACTGAGTGGAGAATCACTCATGGGAGAAAAGCAATATGGCATTGATGAAAAAAAACTGGCAGAATATGCCGGACAGATAAAAGAAATAGCTGATATGGGTATAGAAATAGGAATCGTTATTGGTGGCGGTAATATATTCCGAGGACTCAGCGGCACCGCCCAAGGTTTCGACCGTGTAAAAGGAGACCAAATGGGAATGCTGGCAACCGTAATAAACAGCTTGGCTCTAAGTTCCGCCCTCAATTCTGCCGGTCAAAAAGCCCGAGTATTTACAGCTATCAACATGTATCCTATCGGTGAATATTATAGTAAATGGAAAGCCATAGAAGCTATGCAACAGGGGGAAATTGCCATTATTTCAGGAGGTACAGGCAATCCCTTCTTTACTACTGATACCGGCTCTGCATTACGTGGAATAGAGATAGAAGCAGAAGTTATGTTAAAAGGTACCCGAGTCGACGGCATATATACGGCCGATCCCGAAAAGGATAAATCGGCTGTAAAATTCGATAAAATAAGTTATGACGAAATTTATAATCGAGGATTAAAGGTTATGGACCTTACTGCGACAACCATGTGTAAGGAAAATCACCTTCCTATTATTGTTTTCGATATGGACACTCCAGGTAATCTCAAAAAAGTAATGTCTGGTGAAAATATCGGAACTTTAGTATATTAATCCACCTTTTTCGATACAAAATGAAACAGCAAGACATAGGAATGGAAATCTTTATGTTTTGCTGTTCTATCCATACAAAAAAAGGCTAAACAACTTCATTAACATATTTGGTGTTTTAACAAATCTATAGTATATTTGTTTTTAGAATTAAAAATCATCAGAAATAGACAAAATTATGGCAGAGGTAAAAGTATATTTAGATGCAGCCGAAGAAAAAATGCAGATGGCTGTTGAATTTCTGGACGATGCATTGGCTCATATACGAGCTGGTAAAGCCAATCCGCGAATTCTCGATGCTGTACGTGTAGAATATTACGGTAGTATTGTACCCATTAGCAATGT
Organism: Coprobacter secundus subsp. similis; assembly: GCF_015097275.1. Taxonomy (GTDB): domain Bacteria; phylum Bacteroidota; class Bacteroidia; order Bacteroidales; family Coprobacteraceae; genus Coprobacter; species Coprobacter secundus. Next base: position 3,819,262 of record NZ_AP023322.1, on the reverse strand, counting down.
GGCAACTATTACTACTCCCGACGCTCGTACTATAACAATTCTCCCTTGGGAAAAATCCATGTTCAAAGAAATAGAAAAGGCCATTATAAACTCCGAAGTAGGAATCATGCCAGAGAATAACGGTGAAATTATCCGTTTAGGGATGCCTCCTTTAACTGAAGAACGCCGTAAAGCTCTTGTAAAACAAGCAAAACAAGAAGCCGAAAATGCTAAAGTGAGTATCCGTAATGCTCGCCGTGACGCAATAGAAAGTCTTAAAAAAGCAATCAAAGAGGGACTACCCGAAGACGTAGAAAAAGACGGTGAAGCCAGCGTTCAGAAACTCCATGACAAATTTGTCAAGAAAGTAGATGATATGTTTGCAGCTAAAGAAAAAGAAATACTTACAGTATAAAAAACAGTAGTTGTTACATATTAAATCCCCTATTTATATTCCTTTAAAGTAACCTTTTACAACTGAGAAATAAATAGGGGATTTATTCTACTTTATAATAGAGTCTCAAATAATCATTTCTATCTTTTTTTCATAATCAACTCAATCTTATCAATATCTGGACCTATCTCTTTTGAATTACTAAAACGAATACAATTCTCACCTTTATTCAGACAGATGGGTATGTCTACATAAGTAAAAATATCATTACCACCCGACGACTTAAAATCAACCGTTTTCAAAAATTTGCTATTTAACGAAAGATCCAAAAATCGCTTTTCCTTCGAACAATAAAATATACGCAATACCGCATCTTGCTTTTCAGGACTATATACATTACGAAACTCTGCCCAATTATCCTGGGCTCCTCCAATTCCTGTCACAACATGTTTTCCCGAAGCACCTCGACGCTCAACTACAAATTTTGTATTTTTTTCCGGATAATAATCATCTTCAAAAAACATATTCATAAAAGCATATTCTCCCTCATAAATAACTGGTGCAAGCCATTTCTGTCCTTCTGCTTTCAACATCACAACTCCATGGGCTGGAACTTTAGTCTCATACTCATTTTTAAAAATCCCTAAGTCTTTATGCTTCCATAAATCCCGAATAGCAACCTCTCCTTCTAAACATAAATCTTTAAAAGCAACTTTCATTGTAGTTTCACTATCCGAAGGATTATACATCGCTATTGCTCGTATCGTACCCCACTTTTCTTGTAATGGCTTAGCAAGAACAATACCTGCCCCGCTATACGCAACTACCTTTGCCTGCATTCCTAATGAATCTTGATTGAGTGCTATAATTTCTTCATTTTTTATAATCTCTAACGATTCGTCCCGAATAGTACGCATATTGCAACCAATCATCAAAGGTGAACTCATTATACACCATATTCCAAAATGAGTACGTTCTTCCTCCAAAGACATCCCCCTATCTATTTCCAGCATATCCATATCGTTATAATGCCCTGAAGATGCATATTGACCAAGATAGAGATTTTTATTTATGATACTTTTTACCGAATAAAAGTTATTTGTAATATCTGCAAGTATTCTCCATGAATCAGCCATTTTTATGGCCCATGTTCCGGGAAAAGCCCATCGGCATATATTGTATCTGATATCTGTACGACCCGTAGCTTGTATACTCTCATATATAGAAGTATATCTTTCTTTTGGATCTTGGTTGAGCTTATCCCCCCCACAAAAATCAACTTTAATGAAATCAAATCCCCACTCTTTGAAGAATGTATTTATATCTTGTTGCTGATGTCCCCAAAGTCCGACACCGATACCGAACTCATCATTATCCCATATAGACCCGCAAGTATTTGACCCGGCATCACTATAAATCCCAGCTCTCAAACCCTTAGAATGAATATAATCAGCTACAACTTTCATCCCATTAGGAAACCTTTCCGGATGAGCCAATAAATGACCTTTCTCGTCCCGACCTCCAAAAAATCCATCATCTATATTTATATATCGATAACCTACTTTATCTAACCCCTTTTCTATCAGGGCATCAGCACTCCCTTTTATAATGTCTTCACTTATATTTACTCTAAATGTATTCCAACTACTCCATCCCATCATAGGAGGCCGCCCTGACCGAGCTTGAACGCTGGCATGAATCAGCAATAAACTGACTCCGAAAATAAAAAGTTTCTTCAATCTTTGTGTCCTCATAAATCAGATAAACAATAATTTTATACTCCATTACAAAGATACATAATATTCGTTTTCGAATATTAAAACCCTTATTTTTGTTATATATAAAACTTGGAGACAAATAAATAATGTATATTTGTAATTAAATAATACATCCAATAAATGAATGGTCTTGTCATAAAAAATACGGGAAGTTGGTATCTGGTAAAAACAGAGGAAGGAAAATCTATAGAATGTAAAATAAAAGGAAATTTTCGTCTGAAAGGTATTCGCAGTACTAATCCGGTTACCGTAGGTGACCGAGTCAAAATAGAAATGAATAAAGAAGGGACGGCCTTTATCTATGAAATAGAAGAACGTAAGAACTACATTATTCGCCGTTCTTCCAATCTATCGAAAGAGTCTCATATTATAGCTGCCAATATCGACCAGGCATTTCTGGTCATTACAGCCAATTATCCGAAGACGCATACCACGTTTATCGACCGTTTCCTGGCAACAGCAGAAGCTTATCGTATTCCTGTACGACTTATAATAAATAAGACCGATCTATATGATAAGGATGACTGGGAGTTGACCGAAGGTATCCGTTACCTATATACTACTATCGGGTATAATTGCTATCTGGTATCTACCAAAACAGGAGAAGGACTGGAACAAATAAAAGAACTGCTAAAAGGGAAAATTACGCTTTTTTCAGGGAACTCCGGTGTAGGGAAATCAACTTTAATCAATACTATTCTTCCTGGACTGAATCTAAAAACCGGTTCCATTTCGGCATCTTATCATAAAGGAATGCATACTACCACTTTTTCTGAAATGTTCTCTCTTCCTGATGGGGGGTATATCATCGATACTCCGGGAATAAAAGGTTTTGGCACCATTGACTTCTTACCCGAAGAAGTGGCCCACTTCTTTCCGGAAATATTCCAAATATCGCACAATTGCCGTTTCAACAACTGCACCCATCGGCACGAACCGGGTTGTGCTGTACTTGCCGCGTTAGAAGAACATCTCATAAGCGAATCCCGATACAATAGTTACCTTAGTATCATAGATGATAATACTGATGGAAAATATCGCACCGGATATTAAAAACTCCAGGTATTACCCTTTTTCAAAATTCCAAAGGTTTGCCATTATAAAAGTCTAAAACTTTCGAACGGAACAAAAATTCATATCGAGCTTGGACTTGTTCTGAAAGACTTTTCTCATAACGAGTTTTAGCATCGGTATACTCAAAAATAGTAGATTTTCCAGCATCATATTTTTTCTGCTCATATTCAAAAGCAATACGAGCCGCATCGACCGACTTCTGTGATGATGTAAACTTCTTATGAGCTGCAACTGCTGTATAATAAGCTTGTTCTATTTCTTTATATAAATCTGACTTTGCATTTTCCAATGCCAATTGTTGTATTGCAATTTGTACTCGAGCCTGCTTAACCTGATTACGAGTAGTAAAACGATTAAATAAAGGCACAGATAGGGATAAACCGACAGTTTCACTTCCATTATTTTTCATCTGTTCGGAAAAAGGAATATTTCCCTCACTATTCTGATAAGCATGATAGTAGCTGGTTCCATACGAAGCTCCAAAAGATATTGACGGATAGTATCCAGCCTTCGCCTGCTTCAATCCATAACGGCTACTCTCCAAAGCATGCATGGCAGCTTTTATCCCCGGACGATTTTCGACAGAATATTTAAAGGCATCTTTCGGCAATACTAATGATGCAGTCTGATCTATCGTAATAGACTGAATATTTGGAACTTGAATATCAAATCCCTCAACAGTTCCCAAATTCAGCAACTGAGCCAAATCTACCAAAGCCAATGACCATTCATTTTCGGCCTGTGTTACACTCAATTCATCGGTAGCAACTAACGCCCGGCTTTCATACAAAGCTGATTCGGGATTCTTTCCTCCCTCCACCAACTTTTCCGTTTTTTCCAATTGAGACTTACTTAGTGCTAACTGATTCTGAGCAACATCCAATATTTCCTTTTTAAACAACACTTGCAAATAATAAGATGTCACATTCAGAGCTACATCTTCCCTTGCTTTATTCAAATCTTCAATCGAAGCTTTTAAATCCAATCGTGCCCCTTTTACTTGATTATTAATCCGGAATCCAGAAAATACAGGTATCGACGTAGACAGACGAAAAGATGTAGATGCACTTGATTGATCTTCATATACATTATTCCGGTTCAAACTGCGTCCAAAATAAAAATCCTGCCCCGCTCCAGCATTCAAATCCGGTAGACGACTCATCCGTGCCGTATTCAACTTTATTTCATTATTTTCCTTTTCCAGCTGTTTTTGTCTTATTTGTATATTATTTTCCATTGCATAACGAATGCAATTTTCCAAAGACCATTTTGTCTCTTGGGCACAAAGAGAGCAAACAGAACTTATCAAAACAACACTGAGCACCATCTTCTTAAGAAATCTCTCCATATCCCTATTTCTCTATTATTTTATTACCTCGAATACTTTCACTAGATTTCAACCCAGATTTTACTTCAATCTTGATACCGTCGGATAATCCTAACGTCACCGGTGACCGTTTAAATTTTTGAGGACGGCTAAGAGAGTCCTGAAGCACCTGTACAAACGTCGAATCTCCACTAAATTCGACCGCACTTTCCGGAATAGACAGAACTTCTTCCTTGCGTTCCAATATAATTTCCGCATTTGCACTATAACCGGCACGTACAAAAACGGTATCGGGTATAGTAGCTGCAGCCTTTATTTCAAAAAGCACGGCTCCGTTCTCCTCTGTTCCCTTCGGAGATATATATTCAAGGCGTGCATCAAATCGAGCTTCCTTCAATGCGCCTATGATAAGTGTAATAGGCATACCTTCCTTCAGCATTCCTACCTCGGTCTCATCTATCTTGCCTTTAAATATCATATCATTCATATCAGCTATTGTAGCAATTGTAGTACCATCATTAAAATTATTCGACTGTATTACCGAATTACCCACTTTTATAGGCACATCCAATATCATACCATCAATAGTGGAACGTATCTGCGTATTACTGTACTGAGCCGAACGCTTGGCTATACCATCACGAACAATTTCCAGATTATCTTGAGCATTTTGTAACTCTTCTTCAGCTTTTCGATTTTCTACCAATGCCTTCTCATATTCTTCCTTCGATACAACCCCCGAATCAAAAAGTTGCTTGGCTCTATTATAATCCCTTTGTGTTTGTTCCTGACTGATACGAGCCACATTTACACGAGACTCTGCAGAATTCAATGTCCCCATCTCAGGAATCACCTTCACAAGGGCAATGACATCTCCGGCTTTAACTCGTTCCCCTGCCTCCTTATATACTTCTGATACAATACCCGAAATTTGAGGTTTAATCAATACCTCGTCACGAGGCTCCACATTACCTGTAGCCACCGTTTTCTTTTCAATAGTTTCTATCCGGGGCTTTATAATTTCATAAACAATCGCCTCAGGACGAGACTTTTTCCACAAAAATACAAACGTGCCTATCAATAACCCTATAAAGAGCACCAATAAGAAAATCTTTACATACTTCTTCATTTGTCCAATTTTATTCGTATATATATTTTTTCATTCTTCACGGATAGCATCTATAGCTTTTATCTGCAACGCTCGCCAGGCAGGTAGCATACCTGCCAACATTCCTGCAATCAGCAAAACTGCCGTAGCTGCCATTGCTGTCCCAAACGAAATTTGTGGCGAGCGAAAGAACATTGTCTCACTGGGAACACTTTGTAACATCATATCTACCAGTTGTAGCAAACCTACACCTGCAGCGAGCCCAGTAAATCCCGCAACAGAAGTAAGTAACAAACTTTCACCCATAATCTGTATAATAATCGTCCTCGGACGTGCACCCAGTGCCCGACGTATCCCTATCTCCTTTGTACGCTCCTTTACCGTTACAAGCATAATGTTACTTACACCCACAATTCCAGCTAATAGTGTCCCTGTACCTACAATCCAAATTAACCACGAAATACCCGAAAACAGATTATTAAACATTGTAAACTCTTTTTCCACATTCATACTCATTACAGCCTGCAAATCATCCGGAGAAATATGGTTTTGCTTTTTCAACACATCTTTTATCATATCCTCTATCTCCGAAACAGGAGTGCTATCATAAGCCGCTAAAGCAATACAATCGATATTATCTCCTCTACGATAACTCTGTTGCATAGTACTGAACGGAAGTATTATAGACTCCTCTGACCTACCTCCAATTTGTACTTGTGTAACCGGTATATTTACCCCTATTACACTATAAGCGATACCATTTATCTGCAATAACTGTCCCAACGGATTTTCCCCCGGATGGAACATCTCTTCATACACTCGTTTTCCGATTACACACACTTTACGTGCATTCAATATATCTACATTATTGATATAACGGCCATACAACATTGTTTGAGGTTCAATATATTGATAATCGGGCGACAACCCCTTGATAGAGTAAGTTCCATATTTATCACCCCGCATGGTATTTTTTTCGCTCCAAGTTCCAAAAAGAATAGGAGAAATCAACCTTATCTCAGGAAAACTCTGCTTCAACACTTCCATATCTGAAGAATGCAACGACCACCAACGCCCCTTACGGAAACCATCATATGCCACCGTAGTCCGGTTTGTAAAAAAATAACAAGAATTATGCGCAAAATCTTTTATTCCGGACATAATGCCATTCTCAAGCCCCCATCCGGCACCCGACATAATGACCAACATGAATATCCCCCAAAACACCCCAAACGCTGTCAACATGCTTCGCATCTTGTTCCGGGTTATCGTAATCCATATTTCCTGCCACTTATCTATATCAAACATACTGGTTGTCCTCCCATTATTAGATCATTCATTCCGTAATGCCTCGATAGGTTTTATTTTTACCGCTTTACGGGCCGGGAAATAGCCGGCAAGTACTCCGGCAACAATCAATACAGCTGTAGCAGAGACTGCGATCGGTAACTCAACCGTCGGATTCATAAATATGGAACGTCCCATATGTCCCCCACTAACCGATAAGTATGAAGCCACCAATTCGGTAATACCTATACCCGCAATCATACCTATATATCCGAAAAACAAAGTTATTACGATTGACTCGGTAACCACCAATTTCAGAACAGAAGATGGGCGTGCTCCTAAAGCCTTCCGTATACCAAGTTCATGAGTCCGTTCTTTCACGGTTATAAGCATAATATTACTTACACCTACCACTCCAGCAATAAGAGTTCCGATTCCTATAATCCATATAAACAAACTTATACCGTTAAAAATACCTTGGGTTTGTAAATAGTTGGTCAAAATATTCCATATATATACAGCATTATTATCATCCGGAGAAAAATCTTTAATTCGTCCCAGACTCTCCCGGATATTTCGTTCGAGAATCTCATTATCTTTCACTGAACTAACCCCATCAATCAGCATATCAAAACTATCATACGACCATTCAGGATGATAAATAATTTGGATAGTAGATAAAGGCGCATATGCATAAGGAGACTGATTCATATTGTCATCACTATATATGCCCACTACCTGAAACAAAATATTATTCACTTTTATATATTTACCTAAAGGAGGCACATGACGAAACAAAACCTCTGCCGTACGGTCATGTATTACAACGACCTTCCTTGCTTGCAATATATCAGCCTCATTGATAAAACGTCCGTTTCCAGATTTAACTTCAACATTTCTCGACTTAGGAAAATCCGGAGTGACCCCCACCATCGAACTATAAGTATATTCTTTCCCTACCGACAAAGTATCTCCTCTATGCTCTATTACCGGTAATATATATTTGATTTGCTCATGCTGACCTTTCAAATATTCCGGATCTCCCGGTCTGAACTTAATCGAACGATTTTTTGGTAACCCGTTATACGGTATTGATGTTCGACCGGGCCACATCATAAGAGAATTTTTTGCCCGCCAAGAAAACTGGCTCTTAACACCATTCTTCAATCCATTACCTGCAGCCAGTAATATAATCAATATAAATATTCCCCATGCAACCGAAAAACCCGTCAAAAATGTTCTCAGCTTATTCTTTCGTATTGTCCCCCATATTTCCTGCCATATATCCCACATATCACCTTTATTTCATCATTTCTATTTCTCCGATTATCCCATCCTTTATATGGACTATCTTATGGGTTTGCATAGCTATGTCACGTTCATGTGTCACCACTACCAGAGTCATTCCTTCTCGGTTTACTTCTTTCAATAAATCCATTACTTCCTGAGTCGTTTCACTGTCCAATGCCCCTGTAGGCTCATCTGCTAAAATTATCCGAGGTTTCGAAATCAAGGCCCGAGCAATAGCTACCCGCTGCTTTTGTCCTCCCGACATCTCTGAAGGAAGATGGTAGGCATGCTCCCTCAGGCCCATTCGGTCAAGATATTCAAGAGCCAACATATTCCTTTTCTTTCGGGATACATGCTGATAATACAATGGAAGAGCTACATTTTCCATCGCATTTTTAAATGAAATAAGGTTAAACGACTGAAAGATGAAACCTATCATTCGATTCCGATATTCCGCAGCTTTATTTTCTGATAAATTTTTTATCAATACATTATTCAAATAATAATCTCCTGAATCATAATCGTCAAGTATACCCAAAATATTCAATAAAGTAGATTTACCTGAACCGGATGCTCCCATGATCGAAACCAATTCACCTCTCTCTACCTGAAGATTAATTCCCTTTAACACATGTAGCGGCGAACCATTGTAATAAGTCTTATTTATACCTTCTAATCGTATCATAAATAGCAAACTATTCTATATAATAATTAACAGATGATTTTCATATAAAAAAAGCTGTGAAAAAATTTTATATTTAACTTTTTATATTTCTTCTCCACAAATCTAAGAATTATATACTACTTTGTATTACATAGTAGTATAAAAATACAATATTCTAACATAGTTTAACGTTAAGAACTTTTCTTCTATTGAAAAAAAAGTACTAGAGCTCCTATAACTCGTTGTACACTTGTACGTCTAAATTTTACTCGGATCCGGTTTGAAAGTTTCTTTCGAAAATACTTTTTTGTTATAAGAGGAGGATAGCAAGTTATCTGATGGATGAAAACGGGGAAACAATCCGGAAGGAAATACAAAAAAGGTCTGATAATATTTCTTCATTGGAAATGTTAGACTGGCTCCTAAACCGGCTTATAAACTCATTATTTCAATTTAGAATATAAAAAAGAACCGGACAAAAAAATTTATAGTGTATTATTCATACATTATTATTATTTTTGTAAGCTCATGCAATAAAAAATGAAACAATATTTAGATCTATTACAGCGCGTATTAACTGAAGGTACCCCTAAAGAAGACCGGACAGGTACCGGCACAATAAGTATATTCGGACATCAAATGCGGTTCAATATGGACGACGGTTTTCCGATGCTTACGACCAAAAAATTACATTTAAAATCCATCATATACGAATTGCTTTGGTTTCTTCGCGGTGACACCAATATAAAATATTTACAAGAACACGGTGTAAGGATTTGGAACGAATGGGCTGACAATAATGGAGACTTAGGCCATATATATGGTTACCAATGGCGCTCATGGCCCGATTATAACGGTGGATATATCGACCAGATAAAAGAAACGGTAGAGACCATAAAACACAACCCCGATTCGAGACGCATTATTGTCAGTGCATGGAATGTTGCCGACCTTCCAAATATGAAATTGCCTCCCTGCCATGCTTTCTTTCAATTTTATGTAGCCAACAAACGTCTCAGTCTCCAACTTTATCAACGCAGTGCCGACATTTTTCTGGGAGTTCCCTTTAATATTGCATCTTATGCCCTTTTATTACATATGATGGCACAAGTCACAGGACTTAAAGCGGGAGATTTTGTCCATACTCTTGGAGATGCCCATATTTACAAAAACCATCTCGAACAGGTAAAATTACAATTAAGCCGTACACCGCGTTCGTTACCTCAAATAAGAATAAATCCTGAAGTAAAAGATATATTTAATTTCAAATATGAAGATTTTGAAATTATAGGATACGATCCACACCCTCATATAAAAGGAGAAGTGGCTGTATAACCTTTTCTTCATATTATATCTTCATATTATATTATTAACCAAAAATAAAAGACCTATGCCAACAATTTCTTTGATCGCTGCCGTAGCCGAAGATATGGCTATCGGCAAAAATAAAGAGCTTCTATGTGATCTGCCTAATGATATGAAGCACTTTAAAGAACGAACATTAAACCATGCCGTTATCATGGGGCGTCGGACCTTCGAATCTCTTCCTAATGGAGCATTGAAAAATCGGAAAAACCTGATCTTGACAACTGTCCCCGAATCGGTCTATACCGATGCTTTTGCTTGTTATTCTATAGAAGATGCCTTACAACTTTGTGAAACACAAGACGAAGTATTTGTAATCGGAGGAGCTATGGTGTACAAACAGACCATAGACATGGCTAATAAACTTTACATTACGGAAATCCACCATACATTTGAAAATGCAGACAGCTTTTTCCCTGCTATCAATCCGGCTATATGGAAAGAAACAAGTCGAGAGGATCATCCGGCCGATAAACAGCACCCATATGCTTATTCCTTTGTGGTCTACGAACGTATAAAATAAAAATAAAAAGAGGTGTCTCAAAATTAGAATTCAACTATTTTTAAGATACCTCTTTCAACAAATGCTACTACTAAAAGACTATTCGACAGTACTAACAATTACGTTGCCGTCTTTGTCAAAATGTATTTCTGTTTCCGGATTGGTATTCAACTCTATTTCAAATCCATAGTTATGCCGACTCATCTCCGTCATTTCAGCTACCGGAAAATTCTCACTTACATAATTTACTACTTTGATGGGTAAAAGTTCGATTTGCATCTTATAAGGTATAGATGTACCATTTCCGTCTACTGCCTGCCATTCTCCCGACTCAAAAAAACGTACTTCAAATCCGTTAGCCAAATCCACTTTATAGTGAGGTTCTCCCGACTTTTTCTCCACTTTAGTTATAATCACCCCTTCAAAATATGTTTCAATAAATTGTTGTGACAGCTCCGGCAATTTATTATATGAAATTTTTTGGTCATCATCACTACAAGAAATTACCCCCAAAATAATCATTATCAATACTGACACTCGACTGTAAATAATGTTTGTTTTCATTGTATAATTTTTAATCGTAACTCTATTATTAAAATCATAAACCTGTTTAAATTTCTCGAATCCGTCATAAGAAAATACTCAAAAAAATATCAAAAGAAATCTGACCAAAAACTACTTTAGCCTTATCAGAAAATCGATATAAGTTCTATACTCAATAACAAAATATATCCAAAATATTTCATACAATTAAGGTTATTTCAGTAAGAATAGCCAATATTGCTCTAAAGTCTTTATTCTTATCTGTCCAATTAATAATATAATAAAAGGATTATAATATATAAAAAATAGTATTTAACATAAAATAATAGTGTACATATTACACTTATATACACACCTCAAAATAATATATAAACAAATAATACTCAAACATATAACAAATTAACAATTATTTCATTTTATAGTTGATAAACTCATTTTTTCCTATATGTAATACTATTGCCATCTAATTTTATATGTTACAAAACATATTTTTCAAAAACATTTTGTATCTTTGCAATGTTAATAATAGAAAGAAGTAATAATCGTTTACCGAATGGCGGTAAACAAAAAGATGATGAAAATGATGGAAAAAGAAAAAAACTTAATCGCATCTCTGAGATATCAGATTGAGCGATACAAATCAGTAGGTAATGGATTTATGTGTCAACGTTTAAACGCTGAACTCCAAAAACTTATGACAAAGCAGGCTACCTGCTAATAAAAAAATTATTTTATCCTATAATGCTGGACATCATCGCAAATATGTTGCGAAGAGTGTCCATTTTTATTTTATCGCCTTTTATTCTGCACCCTATAAATTCATATACCTATTTTACATTTCCAACCAACTCTCATTTTCTGAATCTCAAATCCACAAAAGCTGATACATTTTTTTTATCCTAAAAGAATATTTATTTTTGTACTCATTTCAAACACAAAAATATCCTTTACATGAAAACACTCTCGATTATCTGTTTCTTTATTTTATCTTTAACGAATAACATTATAGCCCAAGACAAAGAAAAATATCCGTTGGGAGATTATTCAGAATTGACCGATACCAAACCTCACGACAGTAATATTTTCTGGAACAAACAAGCAGCACTGCCACAACTTAAATGGGGCTCTACCGATATACGATATTCCAAACTAAATATTCCTGTCGAAACCAAAGGCTCATTATGGAAAGCCAAGGCATGGAAGGGAGAAAGGATCAACGCTCAAGCTGTCCTATGGAGTGCCAAAGAATTAAAAGATGTTCAAATATCCGTATCAGAATTGACAAACGGGTCTGACATAATACCAACAAGCTCTATTACTACAAATTTCGTCAGATATGTCATGACTGATGAATTGAACAAAGATAAAAAAGGCGGATGTAGCCACCGCCCCAACAAAGCGGAATGGGATTCCTCCCTTGTCGCTGATCCGTTGGACATTGTCAAAATAAGAGATGTACAAGCCCGTTCCACTCAACCGATATGGGTAAATATATGGGTTCCCCAAAACACAAAAACAGGAAAATATAAAGGAACTTTATCCGTTTCAGGAACCAATTTTTCTCCGATGAAACTCAAGATTGAAGTGGAAGTCTTAAACCATACTTTACCGTCTCCCGAAGACTGGAAATTCCATCTTGATTTATGGCAAAACCCTTATGCCGTAGCTCGATACTATCAAGTGCCATTATGGAGTCAAAAGCATTTCGAAGCTATGCGCCCGATTATGAAAAAACTCGCTGATGCTGGGCAAAAAGTCATCACGGCAACCATCATGCACAAACCTTGGAACGGCCAAACTTTAGACCTTTTTAATAGTATGGTTACCAAAATAAAAAAGATTGACGGTACTTGGAGCTATGACTATACGGTCTTTGACAAATGGGTCGATTTCATGATGAATGAAATAGGTATAAATCAGCAAATCAACTGTTATACCCTGATTCCTTGGGCTCTCCAATTCGACTACTATGATCAGGCAACAAATACCATAAAATATATAAATGCCAAACCGGGAGATAAACATTACAGCGACTATTGGGGGAATTTCCTTACTGATTTTTCACGCCACTTGCGCCAAAAAGGCTGGTTCGAAAAAACGACTATCGCTATGGATGAACGAGCTTTAGATGCTATGCAGGAAGCACTAAAAATAATAAAAAAAGCCGACCCGGAATTTAAAGTTTCATTGGCCGGAAACTATCACACTGAAATAGAATCTGATTTATATGACTATTGTCTAGCCTTCGGCCATAATTTCCCAAAAGACACAAAAAACTCCCGTTCACAAAAAAATAAAAAAAGTACTGTATATACATGTTGCACCGAAGCTATACCCAACGTTTTTACTTTCTCCCCTCCTGCAGAAGCAACGTGGCTTGGATGGCATGTTGCTGCCGGAAATTACGATGGATACCTACGATGGGCCTATAACAGTTGGCCTGAAGATCCCCTGAGAGATTCCCGATTTCATACATGGGCTGCCGGTGATTGTTTCCTGATATATCCGGGATTTCGTAGCAGTATCCGTATGGAACGACTTATCGAAGGGATACAAGATTGTGAGAAAATATGGATATTGCAGAAAAAAATAACTAATAAAAAACAGCTCGAAAAACTCAATAAAATCGTTTCACAATTCACCCCGGAAGGCCTTACCCAAAAAGAAGTAACTCAAATGGTCAATGAAGCGCGTAAAGTATTAAATTCATTCTAAAAAATTTATAAGGAATCTGCTTAAATTTCACTCAAGTCAATTTAAGGAATTTTTTTTAAGAACGTTTTCTTGTTTTTATACATCAAAATGGCTACAAACCATTTTGATGTATAAAAACAAGAAAACAAACCGAGAGAAAACGCAAAAATAGCCTCTCTGAATTACTTTTATTAGCAAACTTAATCAGAGTCCAAAGTTTTCGGGATTTCATCTTTTTTCACCATGAAAAAGATAAAATCCTGAAAATACAGTTATTGACATATATACCAAATTAATCAATATCTTTTGGAAATTTATTGCACAAACGAAAGTAAAACTTATGTTTTACAAAATAAGGTTCCGCAATACCAAACCGTATAAACTTGGATAATAATATCTTAGCTTCAAACCGTGAAACATGTCCCTTACGGCAATATTGGTTAAAAGAAATATATTCGTTATCATTCAAATAGTCCAGAAGAAACTGTTCTCTTTCAGTGTATTCGACCAACTCACCCAAAGGACTATCTGCTTGTTTCCATACCCGAATATGTACTGGAGTCGCCAAAATATTTTCATCGGCAATACGGATATACGCCCACAACTTGCCGTATTCATCTTTTGCATACACAGGTTTTACCACATTCTCTTTTACATCAACCTCAAGTACTGTACGTTTTTCAATATGATGTACCTGCATAGTATACTTTATTTCCGGTATACAATAAAGCTGTGCTGCAGTTTCTATCATATACATCTCTTCCTCCGAACGAACCCCCGCAATACGACCATTATCTTTCACGCCTATCAACAATTTCCCACCATCAGTATTGGCAAAAGCAGAAAAAGTTTTAGCGATTTTTCGCGCATCCGAGATTTCAAATTTAAAATCCTGTTGCTGATGCTCTCCTTCTGCTATCAAAGAATATATATAATCTGTGTCCCCAAATGATTTCATATTGCAAAAGTACAAAAAAGAGTATTTATCCTGCAAAAAACTGCTATCGTATAAACTTTTCATATATCATTTATGACTAAAATGATATATCAATTAGTACCCCAAAAACAGTGCATTTCTATAATCAACTCAAATTTTGCACAAATCGGCTTTGAGAATTTTTTGTAGATATTTTTTCCGTTTTTACAAGGAAGATAACAGGCTATATGACAAGTGAAAACGGAAAAACATCTCCGAAAGGAAACGCAAAAATGACCGGATAATATCCTCTTATTGGAAAATTTAGATAACTGGCTCTTAATATCCAATGCATTTTTATAATATTTTTAAAGATATAAGAACAACTATTTTTCCGATATTTTTTCTACATTTGTAACGTATTTACAGACAAAAACAATAATAAACGATAAAAATATAAGCAAAATGAAAAAAATTAGAGCAGCCATAGTTGGATATGGTAATATTGGTAAATATGTATTGGAAGCCCTCCAAGCTGCCCCCGATTTTGAAATAGCTGGTATCGTACGTCGTGATGCCTCAAACATTCCGGCTGAACTAAAAGAATATCCTGTAACCGGAGATATTGCGTCACTCCAACAAGTAGACGTAGCTATTCTATGTACTCCCACTCGGAAGGTCGAAGCTTTTGCAGAAAAAGCCTTGGCTTTAGGAATCAATACAGTAGACAGCTTTGACATACATACACAGATATGGGAATTGAAATGCCATCTCGATACTGTGGCAAAACAACATAATGCCGTTTCCATCACGGCTGCCGGATGGGATCCCGGTAGCGATTCTATTGTTCGCGCCCTCATGCAGGCTTGTGCCCCTAAAGGTATAACCTATACGAACTTCGGACCGGGCATGAGTATGGGACACACAGTTGCTGTAAAAGCAGTCGATGGAGTAAAAGCCGCACTTTCAATGACTATTCCTTTGGGTACTGGCATACACCGTCGCATGGTATACATAGAACTGAAAGATGGATACAAATTTGAAGATGTTGCGAAAAATATCAAGGACGACCCTTATTTCGTAAATGATGAAACCCACGTAATGCAGGTAGAAAATGTTGATGATTTATTAGATATGGGACATGGAGTACACATGACCCGAAAAGGAGTCTCCGGAAAAACGCAGAATCAACTCTTCGAATTTAATATGAAAATAAACAACCCTGCCCTTACCGGACAAGTGTTAGTTTCCGTAGCTCGTGCATCCATGCTACAAAAACCGGGGTGTTATACAATGATCGAAATACCGGTTATCGATATGCTATACGGCAATAAAGAATCATTAATTAAACACCTTGTATAAAAGTAAACGGTACCTACGAAAGTCTTTAAAATATTTTTATACCTTTGCGAAGTTGTCCTAATATTCAATTTGGGACAGCTTTTTTATTTATTATAAAAGTAAGCTTATGTTAGATTTCATTACCTGGACGGCAGATCCGGCAATTTTTTCCATTTTTTCACGGGAAATCCGCTGGTACGGATTATTTTTTGCAATAGGTTTTTTAATCGGATACCAGATTGAAGATAAAATTTTCAAACATGATAAAGCTCCGGAAGGGTGGGTAGACAAAATATTTATCTACACCATCATCGCGACAGTAATAGGTGCGCGATTAGGGCATTGCTTGTTTTACGGATGGGATTACTATTCTCAACATCCTATCGAAATACTTAAAATTTGGGAGGGAGGCCTCGCCAGTCATGGAGGAGCAATAGGAATCATCATTGCCATACTTATATATTCCAAAAAAGTAACACATAAAAATCCTCTTTGGGCCTTTGACCGATTGGTTATACCCACAGCTCTAGTTGGTGCACTTATACGCATGGGTAACTTGATGAATCACGAAATATACGGACATCCGACCCACCTTCCTTGGGGATTTCGATTCATAGAAAACATTACGGCTTGGCGTCAAGGAATGGAGCCCATATTCTCCGCTCCATCCCATCCGACTCAAATCTATGAAGCATTATGTTATTTCATCATCTTTTTGCTGTTGATGTACATGTATTGGAAAAAAAATGCCGGGCAACGTCAAGGCCTCATTTTCGGAGTATTTCTTGTCGGAGTATTCTTCTCCCGGTTCTGTATTGAATTCCTAAAAAATAATCAAGAAGAATTTGAAGAAAATATGATTCTGAATATGGGACAATTATTAAGTATTCCATTTGTCATATTCGGTATATACTTAATAATCAGAGCCCTAAAACAACCTATCGATACAGGAGCCATTATTTATAAAAAGCATTAAAAACTACTATATAAAGGGGGATGTTCTTTCAAGCAATACTCCCTTTATTTATCGGAACATTTGCTGTCATTTACCATCATTATGAATGTAAAAGTTAAAGGGTACACATTAGGAGCTCTTGCTGCCGCCACTTATGGAATGAATCCATTATTCGCTTTACCTTTATATAAAGCGGGGATGAATCCCGATTCCGTCCTTTTCTTTAGATACTTATTTGCAATTCCTGTATTAGGCATTATGATTAAAGTTCGAGGGAGAAATTTTAAACTTCAAAAGAAAGAAATTTTACCATTGATTATCATGGGGTTATTAGTGGCACTTTCATCTCTTACCCTTTTCCAAAGTTATAACTACATGGAAGCCGGCATTGCATCAACACTATTATTCATCTACCCTATCCTGGTAGCCCTGATTATGTCTTTCGTCTTTAAAGAAAAATTGACTATACAAACCGTCCTGTGCATTTTACTTGCATTAGCGGGAATCGGATTGCTTTACCAAGGCAGTGATGGTACAACCCTTAGCCTGACAGGGATAGCACTGGTTATTATTTCCGCACTCTCTTATGCAATCTATATTGTGAGTGTAAATCAGTCAACATTAAAAAACGTTGCTACTCTTAAACTGACATTTTATATATTACTTTTCGGTCTGACTCTTTTTCTGGTACGTATAGATTTTGGGAAAAGCCTCCACATTGTCAACACTTGGTACCTCTGGGGTAATCTGATCGCATTAGCAATATTTCCCACAGCCATATCATTTCTCTGTACTACACAAGCTATCCAATACATAGGTTCTACTCCTACGGCTATTCTTGGGGCCCTGGAACCTCTGACTGCCGTATTTTTTGGAGTAACCATCTTCGGCGAATCACTGACTCCCAGACTTAGTTGCGGAATAGTAATGATTATTCTGGCCGTTACCCTTATTATAGCCGGAGGCAATATTACTTCTCATCTGATACGTTTCAGAAAGCTCTTTCCCAGACTTCCTATCAAAAAAAGAGTCAGACAATAAATAAATGTCTTTTTATATTTTAAGAGCGAGACAAACAGAGATTACAGAAACGCCTAATTCTCTGGTTCAGCAGCCTCATTTATTATTTCCTCTTTTACTTCACGGGAAGTTTTCGCTGCCTGCTTTTCTTCAATCAACTTTACACTATATGCTCTTTTCAACAGATAATCTATCGAACATTTACCAGGACCCAACATTAAAATGGTAATATAAATCCCTAAATACAGCATTGGCAATTCGATGTTGGATAATGTAATAACCGGATAAGTAAAAAATGTGGCTATTACCATCCCGAAAATTAGAGGCAAAACCGCTAACCGTGTCATCAATCCCACAATAAGCAAAATCGAACAACCAACCTCAGCCAACAATATTAGTGTTAAAGATATTGCATGTCCCATCCCAAGAGGGTCAGGAAAAGTATCTACCATCAAATCAAAATTCTCAATCTTTGCAATCCCATGTGACAACATCAAAATTCCTATAAATACCCGTAAAAATAATCGGGCAAAATTAGAACAACACTCCGAGAGCATAACGTTCATAAATACAGATAATCCTTTATTCATAATATTTCTATTCTTGCTATTAATAACAAATAAACTCTAATAAATAACAATCCCACAGGGCCATTTGTTCCTCTCCCCCAATAAAATATATCACCAATTATCTGTTCTAAATGAAGAGACCGGTATTCCTGATGTACTAAATAAAGATGCTTCTGCATAATTCTTAAAAGCATAACGAGCCGCAACCGGTTTTTCCACTTCATCACTCCATACTATAACAGCTTTCGTTTTTGTATCAAACACAGCCTTTGCCGGATGAAAAACTTTATCAGTACCGGCAATTTCAAAACTCTTTAGAGGTGCATTTACAGGTATCAACCCTCCATACCCTAAATCATCAAAAGTTATATAAATCTTTCCATCTTTTATTTCCATCGACTTATATACCGGAGCCGAATAAACAATACCTTTTTTCCCATAAGTCTTAGCCAAAGCCCAATAAGCCAGTCTCTCGGCAACAACCTCTTTATTAGCCGGATGTATACAATCTATATCACCGACATCCATAGTAGTAACCATACCCGAATTAGGAATATTCGACATACTGTTCAACTGCACCTCCCGCATAAGTGCTGTCTGCACATCATCTGCATTATCATACCTGTAAGGAGCAATTTGGACATAATAAAAAGGCAATGCCCCAAGTCCCCATTTGTCTCGCAAGTCTTTCACAAAGGCAGGAAATAAACGGGCATACTTTTCTACATTTCCTCTATTGCTCTCTCCCTGATACCAAAGAAAGCCTCTTACTACAAAATTTGTCAAAGGAGCAAGCTTTGCATTATACAAAACACATGGAGTATTGTGTGGACGTTCTATCTTTTTATTATCATCCAGATGAGAAAGAGCTATTTCCGGAAAATCAGCCAATGCCTCTCTACTCATCCAGGCTTCAATCTGAGTTCCTCCTAATGTAGAAACAATAATCCCAACCGGGACTTTTAAAGCTTCCTGCAAATAACGAGCGTACAGATAAGCCACCGCACTCGTATATGCAACATTTTCAGAAGAATTGTCCATCCAACGGCCGATACAGTCATTTTGAGGTTTCTTACTATATTGCCAAGTCCAATTTCCATTCTCATCCATGTCCGATGTATATATCCTTATAGGAGTACTCGGATTGGACTTCGCTATAATTTTATTCGAATTCAAAACCGGTTGGTACGGAAAACCTCTCATAGGAACTTCCATATTCGACTGTCCGGAACACAGCCAAACTTCTCCAATCAGAATATTTCTCAAAACCAAACACTCCCCATCATCTATCATAATCTCATAAGGCCCACCTGCAACAGGAGTGGATATTTGTATCTCCCAACTACCATCCCTGCCACTTTTTGTCATATAGGTTTTATTATCCCACGAAGTCTTTACCTTAATCCCGGTATCAAAACTTGCCTTTCCCCACAATTTTACTTTAGCCTGCTGTTGCAGCACCATCCCATCAGCCAATACCGATGGCAATTGAATTTTCGCACTAACTACTGTTACGAAAAATAACAAACCAATAACGAATCCTATTCTCCTCCCCATTGTATCAAACTACATTATTATATAAATCAAATATTCTTTTTACCAATAAACCCATAAATACCTATTTGTCGTTTTTAGCATTCTCTTTTCTCTTGGAACGATTACGATTAAGCGCAGATTTAGGCTTTCCATTATTTTTTCTCCTTCTATGCCCCTGCTTCTTCCCGGAAAATGATTGCGGATTGTACACCGGGGCTTCACCAATCTCCGGAGAAAGAGGTATTTTGTAAACATCCTTCTCCAAAAATCTTTCTATCCGGTTAAATCGCCCTTGCTCGGTTTCCGATACAAACGTTATCGCAGCACCCTCCGCATTGGCTCGGGCAGTACGCCCGATACGATGAATATAATCTTCCGGGTCGTGCGGTACATCATAATTAATGACCAACACAATATCCGTAATATCTATTCCCCGAGCGACAATATCAGTCGCAACAAGAATATCGATTTTCCCATTCTTAAAATCCAACATTACCTCTTCTCTCTGAAACTGTTCCAAGTCCGAATGCATTGCAGCAACAGAATATTTCATGCGTTTTAGGGTATATGCCAAATCTTTAACCTTCTGTTTCGAAGAAGAAAATATAATAGTTTTACCGGCTATAGGTTTACTGAACAATTCTTTTATAATAGGCATCTTCTGAGTTTCATAACAAATATATGCCGATTGTAGAATCGCTTCATTCGGCTTGGATATAGCAACATTTATCTCTGACGGATTATGCAAAATATTTTTGGCAAGCTGACGTATCTTCGAAGGCATCGTTGCCGAAAACAGAATGGTCTGACGCCTCACCGGCAATCGCTTTCCTATCTGCATAATATCGTCATAAAACCCCATATCCAGCATACGATCGGCCTCGTCGAGAATAAAATGCTCTACACCCGACAAATCGATATCACTATGCATCAAGTGGGATATCAACCGACCCGGCGTAGCAATAACGACATCAGCCCCCATTTGGATACCTCGCTTCTGCTGCTCCCATAAAGCTCCGTCTCCACCTCCATATACAACAACTGTAGATATGGGTAAAAAATAGGAAAACCCTTCAAATTGCATATCTATCTGTTGGGCAAGTTCTCTCGTAGGAGCTATAATAACTGTACGCACTTTATCACATTTTCCAGCATTCTTATGTAACAAATTCAACAACGGTAAGATATAAGCTGCTGTTTTACCGGTCCCTGTCTGGGCACATGCAATCAAGTCTTTCCCTTCCAATATAATGGGAATAGTTAACTCCTGAATAGGAGTCGTTTCCCTAAAATTCATCGCATCCAGCCCTCGCAAAATCTCTTCATCTAAATCTAACTCACTAAACTTCATATAATATATAATGTATAATTTTCAAAATTACAATAAATTACGAATTTAGTACCGATTCTCATCTTAATTTAATACTTACTCGAACATTTCTTATCGTAACTCGACCGTACAAATGGGACATTTTTTTAAAAAGAATTTGCAAATTAATTCATTTTATTGCTACAAGTATCAAAATGTCAAGTAAAAAACTCAAATATATTAACAAACGTCAATAATAAAATTTTTACAAAATATCTATCCATATAATTTTGTATTTAGAAATAAATCATCATTTATTATAATATATAATAAATAATATTTCTTCGCTTATCTGACGAATCATAAAAAATTCACATTTATCTACAAGCATTTTTGAACGCCCGATAACAGAGTAAACTTCTTTGATTAAAGCTATATATATAAAATGTTGCCTATATAGGCATATAAGGGTATTTTAAAAAAAAGACTCACCCATTCTCAATAAAAATCAGAAATCAATCAAGTTAATAATTACTAAATAATATAGGCATATTATTTTTTTTATCGATCTTAAATATATATTTGTAACAAATTTAAAAATAGAACGTGGTTATTAAAAAGTAATTGAAAAATATATCAAATCAGAAATCATCAAATATCATGAACTAAAAACACATAATACTTATGACGTGATTCTATTTTCAAAACCAATTTTATTCATTTCTCTATTATAAGAAAGAAATGTCAATTTAAAAATAACATTGCCAAAGTAATTTATCCAAAAAATAAAAAAACGACAAATCCCCTTTTTTATTCGAATGGTTCCCAAAGACACATTGACATTCAAAGGGTTCTTATGTCAATAGTTGTTGAAAAATAAAACGAATGAACCCCCTAACAATTTATTAAATAAACTTATGAAAAAACTCTTACTCGGGCCGCGCCAGTCGATCCTATTACTTGTTTTTCCCATATTTTTAATTTTCACCTCATGGCAATACGCTACAGCCAATGATGCTATGGCAGGCATACAAAGTCTACAACAAAAAAAGACTATTGTAAAAGGTGTTGTAAAAGACGAAAAAGGCGAGCCTCTAATCGGTGTGAGTATTGCCTTGAAAAATTCTACACAAGGCACTATGACCGATATAGATGGTAATTACAGTATCTCCATCGAAACCGAAAATCCGGAATTGATATTCTCATACATCGGATATACCTCACAGACAGTTGTTGTTAATGGCAGGACAGAAATCAATGTCACTCTGAAAGAAGAAAGTCATGTACTGAATGAGGTGGTTGTAACTGCTATGGGTATCATGCGTAAAGAAAAATCTCTTACGTATGCCACACAACAAATCAAAAGTGAAGATCTGAATAAAGTACAGGATCCGAATGTGGCCAATTCTATAGAAGGAAAAGTATCCGGTGTAGTGATTACTCCCAGTGCCGGTGGTGCCGGTGGTGCATCTAAAATCATACTTCGTGGTAACAAATCTGTTTTAGGCTCCAGTACTCCACTGCTTGTGGTCGATGGTGTGCCCATGACAAACAGCACCCGTAACCAGTTGGATATGAACGGAGGAGCAAATCTGACCTATGCAGGTTCAACAGAAGGTTCCGACCCGCTTTCCATGATCAACCCGGACGATATCGAATCTATCAACGTATTGAAAGGGGCCAATGCCGCCGCACTCTATGGTTCGGCAGCAGCCAATGGTGTCGTAATGATAACTACCAAAAAAGGGAAAGAAGGCAAACTTTCTATTAATTTCTCTTCCAATCTTACTTTTGATACACCACTCCTGACCCCAGACATCCAAAACATTTACGGAGCTTCCGTCACTTCTTCATCGATTGGAGACCAACTCTCAATAGATAGCTGGGGCGATAAAGTAGCCTCGCGAGGTGATGACAACCTAATTATAAATGTACAGAAAAATACAGAAAAATTCGGAGACGGTACTCGCGAAGTGCATTTACGTAACAAAGCCGGGAATGATTTGGACGATTTCTATCGCACCGGACTTACCACCAACAACTCCATCGCTTTATCGGGAGGTACTGAGAAAATACAAACTTATTTCTCGTTTGGAAATTCTCATGCAAAAGGCATGTTAGAAAATAATACATACAATCGTAATTCTTTTGCACTACGTCAAAATTACGAATTTTTCAAACGCCTCCATTTCAATGTAAACATGAACTATGTACAGACCGTTACCCGAAACCGTCCGGGAGGTGGTACTGTGCTCAATCCCATTTACCACATGTATACTATGCCGCGCAATATAGACATAGACTACTATCGGAACAATTATGTCAAAAATGGGAATTGGAATAGCGAACTGCAAGGTCTGTACGTCTTGAATCAGGGTGTTTACCAATGGAGCCAACAACGTGTCGCCCTCTCCGGTCCCATGCAAAACTGGGCATATATGGACAGTAAGCAAAACAATCCCTATTGGTTGATGAACCAAAACAGAGGGAAACAGACCGAAGACCGTTTTTACGGGACAGTAACCGGCCGTGCAGATATCTATGACGGCTTGAGTTTCCAGGCCCGTGTCAGCATCGACCATACCAAATACACAAACGACAGTCGCCGTTACGCAACGACATTCAACCCTTCCGGAATGGAAGACTACGGCCGGTATTGGAAAGACATATCCAAATCAGAAGAAATATATACCGATTATCTATTAAGTTACAATAAAGATATCAAAGATTTTTCGGTATCGGCAACCGCAGGTTGGGTAGGCCATGTTATCAAAGGTGAAATTCAAAAAACCGATGTAGTAGCTACCTATATAGACCCGAACAAAAGAATGCTTTCGGACCGCATCAACCTGTTTGAGACAAATGCCGGAGGTTCGGCAGCCACAACAACCACCCTTTCTTCCAACTGGGATAAGGCTGCTCTTTTTACAGCTCAATTAGGATGGAAGGATATGGTATACATCGACGGGTCTTACCGTCGTGACTGGTATCGCGCTTACAAACAATTCGAAGACAGGGGCACTCCCGACAATTACGGATATTTCGGCGTGGGTGCTAATGCCATCGTCAGCTCTATCGTTAAACTGCCCGAGTGGTTCAACTATATGAAATACCGTCTTTCTTACTCCGAAGTGGGTAACTCCATTCCGAATATCGTTTACGCCAAAGGCTCGGAAAATCTTCAAACCGGAACGATATCTCCAAATTCGTTTGCCCGTTTTGCAAATCCATTGCCCGAAAAGACCAAATCATTTGAAACCGGTCTCGAAATGTTATTTTTCAACAACAACTTGAATGTAGACATTACATATTACAATTCCAAAATGCAAGACCTCTACATGCTGGCAACCAATGCATCCGGACTATCTGAACCTGTCAACTCCGGAAAAGTACGCAATCAAGGTGTCGAAGCTACAGTAGGTTATAATTTCTGGTTCGGCAAAAATTGGAGTTGGAAAACAGCATACAATGTATCGTTCAACGACAACAAGATACTCGAGACTTCTTATGAAAAAGACGGCAGCGAAAAACTTATCTACCAAGATGTTGCCGGTGTACGCGTACGCTATCGGAAAGGCGGGTCTATCGGGGATATGTATGTCACCGACTTCAAACGTGACGAAAACGGACATTATGTAATCTCGTCCAACGGTAAACCACAAATGGAAACCGAAGCCAACAAGATGTATACCATCTATGCGGGCAATATGAACTCAAAATGGCAAATGGGTTGGAGCAACACTATCAAATTCAAAGACTTTACACTCTTTTTCCTTATCAACGGACGTATCGGAGGTAAAGTAATCTCGCTTACAGAAGCCTATCTTGACAACCTCGGCCTTTCTAAACGCACTGCCGACGCTCGTATGAACGCCGAAGCAAACAAAATTATAGCAACCGAATACGGAAATGAAGCCGGTATGGTTTTGCCGGACGGTAGCGGACGGATAGTACCCATCAAAGCCTATTACCAAAGTATCGGTGGTACCCCCAACCCGTCACAATACATATATAACGGTACCAATTTCCGTTTGCGCGAACTCTCTTTAGGATATACTTTCCGTAACCTGTTGGGCGAAAACAAAAACTTGACATTATCATTCATCGGTCGGAACCTGTTCTTTATCTATAAAGACTGCCCTACCGATCCGGATGTCTCACTCTCCACAACAAACGGATTAGGTGCATTTGAATTATTCAATATGCCTACATCCCGTTCTTACGGATTTTCGTTGAACATTAATTTTTAAACATTAAAGTCTGACTATCTTATGAAAAAATCTAAAATATTCTATGCTCTTTTCTGCTCGATAGCCGTTTTGGGCTTTCAATCATGCTTGGACTACGACATACCTTCTGACGAATTCAGCCAAACCGAAATAAAGACTGATGATACAATTTATCAAGGTGAAGCCGACAATATCGACTACACAAAAGAAATCACAAAAGAAGGTTTAGAAGAAGCCATCCAGGCATTAACAACTCCATTACGCCAAGCTAAAGGCGGCCAATACGCCCTACGCGGAGGGAAAGACGGGAACTTGCCTGTATCGCATTCTTACCAAAGGCAATATACCATGGGACCCGACAATTATGCCCAATTTGCCATGATTCCTCATTATGACTTTATGTATGGTACTATTAATCATGTATACGAAGCAAGTAAAGATTTCAACCCGGGACCCTTTTCCTGTTATGAAATCTCAAAAAATGCATTTGTGCCATTGCTCAACCGACCGGAAATAGATTCCATACCCGAAATGAAGGCCGTCTACCTGCTCTTGTTCAATTACGCATCCCAAGAGGTTGCCGACCTATACGGGCCCTTCCCTTATGTCGATTATAAAGCGAACAAAACAGATGCTCCCTTTACTTACAATGACTTGCGTACCATATACGTAAATATAGAAGCCAATATAGACACGATATTGAAATGCTTCCACTATTTCGAACAAAAACCCGATTGGTACAAACAGGCTGTACAAGCTCAATTGAACAGAAACCTCGGCGACTGGACCGAAGGCAAATCGGGAAATATGGATACATGGATTCGGTTTGCAAACTCATTCAAATTGCGTCTAGCTATGCACATCATCAAAGTGGATTACAAAATGGCAAAAGAATGGGCAGAAGAAGCCGTGACTGACGGTGTCATTGAAGACATTTCTCAAGAAATCGTTCTCAAGCCTTTCAACTCAGGTTTCGACCATCCTCTTATGCAAATCTCAGATACATGGGGAGATACCCGCCTGAGTGCATCATTCGAAAGCATGCTGAAAAGTCTCAATCATCCCTATGCCGACTATCTGTTCACAAAGAATACAGATGCAATCATAAACACAAAAACCGGAGAAGCTACAAAAACCGGTACACGTCTTGTGGGAATCCGGGAAGGTATCGAACCCGGGCAAGGTCAAAGTGTATCATCAAACACCTATCTTGCTTACAGCAAAATAAATCCCGAGATATTAGGAGCGTTCGGTGTACCCTTATACCTGATGAAATTATCTGAAGTAGACTTCCTACGTGCCGAAGGAGCATTACATGGATGGAATATGGGAGGTACAGAATCATTTTTCTACAACCGGGGTATCGACTATGCCTATTTGGAAGACCGGAATGTCGGTTCTCCTGAATATACAAACGCTTTGGAAACATACAAAAATCTTGAAAACGCAGTGGAATATACCTATGTCGACCCACAAGGGATAGTTGATGATATGCCGAGCGTAACAAAAATCGGAGTAAAATGGAATGATGGAGATTCACCCGAAGTGAAACTCGAAAAAATTATTACACAGAAATATATCGCCGCATATCCATACAGCTATGAACCGTGGGTAGATATGCGTCGTACCGGCTATCCTAAAGTATTCCCGGTTCTGAATCCGGGCAATGGAGATGGTTCCTTGAAAGCAGGAGACTTAATCCGTCGTATGCCGTTCCCGAATACCGACGATGCTTCTATCCAAGATATTCAAACTACCGGACTGAAAGCCTTGGGAGGTCCCGACCTCCAGGCTACCCGTTTGTGGTGGGATGTAAATACTCCTAATTTCTGAAAATAAAATTCGGAATAGAATCCTGCCCATCAGCAGGGTTCTATTCTTCCAAATCAATAACTAAATTAAATAATTTGCTTATGAAAAAAAGACACACTCTCGCTATGTGGGCTATGGCATGTTGCGCAGCCATAGGTACACCCAATGTGGCCTTGTCTCAAGAATTGTCACCGACCGCAACATCGGAAGTATACGACTTCTCCGGATTTGTCGATGTACAATTGATGGAACTATTCTACAACGCACATGTAGACGGACGCAAATACCCGACAGAAGAAGAATTCAGAGCCAAAGGTATCCTTCCCTCCGACATTGCATTTATACGTTCGCACGTACGTAAAGCCCAGATTATGGACCGCGGCGACCGCATCGTCCCCAATACATACGAGAAACGCGACCTTTGGATGAATATCCCCATGAGTACAGGTAAAGACGGGGCCGTAGGTCAACCTTCGACTAACTTTGCCGACGATGTCTTCTCTATGTGGAACTATACCAACCTGTTCGGCTCTTGGAATCACAGTTTCTTCTCGGCTCCCGGGGCTTGGGTAGATGCAGCTCACAAAAACGGTACCAACATTATGAGCGGTATCAAATTTTTTGAAAGCTGGACACCCGGTATCGGTGCCGGAGAATGGATGAACATCATTACAGCTAAAAACAGTGACGGTACCTTCAAATATGTAAAACCGATGATCAACTGCTTGATGTTCTTTGGTTCGGATGGTATAAACTATAACTGGGAAGACTCCGGATATGGAGACCCGGATATCATCGCATTCCATAAAGCGTTGCATAAAGAGGCAGCAGCCTGTGGTTTCGACAATTTCCAATTAGGGATTTATACTTCTGCATCAGGATTAAATGCCGGAAACGTCAATTCCCTATTCGGTAATGAAGAAGGCCGGACTGCACATACGATGCTTAATTATGCAGCTTCCGATTTCTCCTATCAAATGGCAAACTCGGTAAGGATTGCAGAAAACGCCATGGGAACATCTGAAGGACTATATGCCGGCGTATGGATTGTATCCATGGACCGTTCATGGACCCGCCTGAATGCTGACGAAGACTCTAAAAGATGCGGTGTATGCCTTTGGGGAGAACATAATACAAGCCGATTCTGGTCCTATAACTCCGGAGCAGATGCTTATGATGCACAAAGCAACTACCAGGCCTTGCTCGAACGTGCATTCTCTGGCGGTAACCGTAACCCGTTGAACCGCCCTGCAATCAGCAATACCGGAAATAATTGGGAAAAAGAAGGAGATAAATTACCTCTCTCCACATTTGCAGGATTGGCTACCTGGATTCCGGAACGTTCGGCCATCCAAGGGAACCTGCCTTTTGCAACCTATTTCAACTTAGGGAATGGCGACCGTTACAATTATAAAGGTAAAAAAACAGCCGGATCATGGTACAACATGAGTAACCAAGACCGTGTACCGACCTACCGTTGGTTGGTAACCCAAGCCGGAACTGAAACTGTAAGCACAGACATCCAACCGGAATTTTCTCATGACGATGCTTACACAGGAGGTTCTTGTCTGAAACTTACCGGAAAGGCCACTTCTGCCGGCACTGATATTGTTCTCTTCAAAACCAATCTTACAGCCAGCTCGACCGGAGCTTATGCCAGTGTTGCTGTAAAGAGCGGAAAAGAAGGAAGCAATGAAACCAACCTTTATGTTATCCTGAAAAAGAAAGACGGTAGTTGGGTTGAAGCCCCTATAGGGACAACGACAAGTAAAAACTGGGAAGAAAAGAAAATCGACCTTTCCGGAATTGCCCAGGGAGATGTTATCGAACGTATCGGTCTGCGCGTAAAAGGCTCTGATGAGAATTACAAACTCTATGTAGGTAAACTCGAAATCAATGATAATGTAAAAACTGTTCCTTCAAATATAACAGACCTTATGGTCGAAGTTAAAGAAGAAACAAAAACGACTCTTTCTATCAAAGCAAATTGGCTGGTAGACAAAACTGCTGAAGACCGCGCCGACTGGGATCTTCTTTACAACGATGAAGCCAATATCGACCATTTTGAAATTCTCTACAAAAACGGAGAAGAAGGCAGAGTATCAGAAATAGCTCGTACTACCCAATGGGCTGTTTATGTAGGCGATATCACATTCGAAAGTGTCGACGACCAACCATTCATCGGTGTGCGTGCTGTTTCTACTGATTTGAAAACATACTCTCCGGTAGAATGGGTAGAAATAACCCGCGCTGCACAAGACGCCCTGCCTAATAAAGAAGTGAACACCTACGGTATAAGCCAGATGGACCCGAACTGCGAAGGTGCCGATATCGCCCGTCAACAACGCTATGTAACCGACTTTACGACAACCGGTGCTACTGAAAATATTACGTACCACGCTGACGGACCACAAGCTGACGGTACACAATACGTAAATGCCACAGATATGATTCTGAAAGTAGAACAAGGACAGCAAGTGACTCTTACCATCAAATGTGCCGACTTCAGTGATGGATTGAAATACTGTTTTGCCGGTGGTTGGATGGACTTGGATGGTAGCGGAACTTTCCAGCCGGATCCCATCGAGGACAATCCTGCTGCAGGTGAACGACTGTTCCGTGTAGGAAATTTACGTGCACCAACACCTGAATTCCAAACAACAGGTATCACTCATACATTTACTGTACCGGCAGATGCATGCCCGGGCAAGAGCCGCTTACGTATCGTATTCTCCGATGCTTGGTTCGAAGGTTCTTTCTTGCCGACAGGCCTCCACGCAAAAGGTTTCTCTATCGACTTCGGTGTAGAAATTACAGGAGACAACGAACCTCGTCCTCTGCCGGCTGATAATCATGACCAAGGTATAGCAGACGAACCCGATGGTTTGGACGATGTAGTCAGCATCGAAAAAGTAAACAGTGAAGTATCGAGCTTCTATGTTGCCAACGATATGATTAATTTCCAAAATGTAGACAACGCTTGGATTTACAATGTTAACGGTGGTATCGTCAAATACTTAACTAATCCAAGTAGCGTTAGCATAGCTGACCTTGCAAACGGAGTATACATTGTCAGAATGCAAAATAATAACGTTATCCGTTCTGGTAAGTTCATTAAATAAGCAAGTAAAAAAACAATTTTGAAGATTCAAATTCTTCAGAATTTATCATTTCTTACCCAAGTTTTCAAATACAGAGAAAACTTGGGTAAGTTTTTATACCATCCGTCCACCCAATTTATATCCTCAAAAAATATTCGGATACACTGATTTTACATACATTTGTAAATTTGAAAACAATTTTTTACTATAAAAAAGACAAAAGCAGGCAATCATGAAATACAATTTTGATGAAATAATTGACCGGCATCACACCGGAGCACTAAAAATAGAAGCTCTAAAAAACCGTTGGGGACGTGAAGACCTTATCCCTTTATGGGTTGCCGATATGGATTTTAAGACTCCTCCATTTATTGTGGAAATGATACGTAAAAGATGCGAACATGAAATATTGGGATACACTGTCAAACCTGATGAATATTATAAAGCCATCTGTAACTGGCTGAAAAAAAGGTATAATTGGAACATTTCAGCACAATGGATCAGCTTTTGTCCGGGTATCGTCCCGGGTATCACTTTCGCCATACAGAGTCTGACACAGCCCGGGGATAAAATTCTGATACAACCACCGGTATACCATCCTTTTAAATGGATAATCGAACAAAATAACCGTACTGCCGTCAGCAATCCGTTGATACTTGAAAACGGGCAATACAAAATGAATGTGGACCATTTTAGAAAAGCGGTCAAAAATTGTAAGCTTTTCATTCTTTGTAATCCGCATAACCCCGGAGGACGAGTATGGTCCAAAGAAGAGCTTGAGATTATTGCCGACATTTGCTATGAAAACAAAACGATTGTAATATCTGACGAAATACATGCAGACCTGACCCTTCCATCTTATAAACATACCCCTTTTGCTAAAGTCTGCGAAAAAGCACAGACAAATTCGGTCATATTCATGGCTCCCAGTAAAGCTTTCAATACTGCCGGACTATCCAGTTCATATTGCATTATCGAAAATGAAAACATCCGTCAAAAATTCAGAAGATATATAGAAGGAGGAGAATTAGGAGAAGGACATCTCTTTGCCTATATTCCGGTAGTCAGTGCATATAATGAACAGGGAGAAGAATGGCTAAATCAAGTACTTGAATATATACATAGTAATGTCGAATTCATAGACAATTATCTGCAAAAGAATATGCCTCATATAAAAGCCATTCGACCTCAAGCATCATTTCTGATATTCTTAGATTGCCGAGAACTTCACTTGTCCCAAGACAAATTAGTAGACTTTTTTGTTGATAAAGCACATCTGGCATTAAATGATGGCAGTATGTTCGGCAAAGAAGGAATAGGATTCATGCGTCTAAATATAGGTTGCCCGAAAAAAACACTTGAACAGGCTATGTCACAACTAAAAACGGCATATGATAATCTACACATTGTGTAGGTTATCATTATAGCTTCTCAACCAAAAGTTATAACAACCGGCTCACATTAGTTATATAACCTACTTTTGACATACCGGTTTCTCTAATTGCTTCACAACTTCCACCGTTCCTTTCCTACAAAAATTATAAAAAATAAATACATCTATTCTACAATTACACCAATATCCCCAAATTGTACACGAACAATTTTATCCCATGACATCATTTTAACAGCAAAAATCTGAAAATAACCGTTTTTTTGATACCTATTTATAAAAGTACCATTTTTCCAGAACTACAAAATCAAAATATTGAACTCTATTACACTTATAATCTACATTTTAATCCTGATTTTGATATATCTTAGAGCCTGTTGTCTAAATTTTACTCGAACCAGGTTTGTGAAAATTTCTTTCATGGATGCTTTTCTGCTTTTACAAGGAAAATAGCAGGTTATCTGAGGAGTAAAAAAATTCGAACAGATTCCTTTTTTAATAACAACTAAAAACATATAAAAAACAAAGCGATGAAGAAAAAACTCCAACTTTTGAGTCTATCTTGCCTACTTCTGGCAAGTTGTTTACAATCAGTCCAAAACGACCAGAAAAGCAATATGATTGAACATGATATAGATATTGCTTCACAACAAATCGGACACCAAGTAGAAGTTATCGAAAAATCCGGAAAAATTCTGAATCCTCGTACTATTATAAACGGAAAAGTCCAATACATTTCCAACGATGACTGGACCAGCGGATTTTTTCCCGGTACAATGTGGTATATGTATGAACTGACCAATGATGAAAAATGGAAAGAATATGGTATAAAATATACCGAAGCTCTTGACTCTATACAATATCTAAAATGGCACCATGATATAGGATTCATGATATATTGTAGCTTTGGAAATGCATATCGTTTTACCGGAAAACCCGAATACAAAGACATAATTATTGAAGCAGCCAAGTCACTTTCGACCCGATTCAGGCCTGTACCGGGAGTAATACAGTCGTGGGATGAAAACAGGGGCTGGCAAGGACAACGAGGCTGGATGTGCCCTGTCATCATCGACAATATGATGAATCTCGAATTACTTTTTGAAGCAAGTAAACTTAGCGGAGATTCTACTTTCCACAAAATTGCTGTAAGCCATGCCAATGCAACTTTGGCAAACCACTTTCGCCCAGACAATAGTTGCTACCATGTTATAGATTATGATAAAATAAAAGGTGGAGTAAGAAATAAACAAACGGCTCAAGGCTATGCCGATGAATCATCATGGGCCAGAGGACAAGCATGGGCTCTATATGGCTATACCGTCTGTTATCGCGAAACAAAAGACATGCGCTATCTCAAACAAGCTGAAAAAGTTTATAACTATTTGTTTACTCACAAAAATATGCCTGATGATTTAATCCCATATTGGGATTTCGATGCCCCTGATATTCCCAATGAACCTCGCGACGCATCGGCTGCAGCTATAACAGCCTCGGCACTCTATGAACTTTACACATATAATAATAACCCCGAGTACAAAAAAACAGCAGATAAAATCATATCCTCACTCTCAAGTCCTGCATATTTGGCTCTGGTAGGAACCAATGGTAACTTTGTCTTGATGCATTCAGTAGGGAGTATTCCCCATAACCAAGAAATAGACGTACCTTTAAACTACGCCGACTACTATTTTTTGGAAGCTTTAGCCCGAAAAATAAATTTAGAAAAGAAATAAATAATCCATCCGGTATTTATATTCTAAAATTTTCAAGAGCTTTTGTATCGTTCTCCAGACTTTGCAATACCCCAAATACCGGATGGATTATTTTAATTTAAAAGTATTACACATGAAAACATTTATTTATACATGTTGATAATAAAACCAATACTGCTAAATTAAAAAAATTTCATATTTTCCCTAAGAAGCTCTATCTGAATTTTGCCGGGTCAAATTTGTGAATTTCTTTCGTAGATGTTTTTATGAAGAAGATAGCGGACTATCTGACGAGGGAAAACAGGAAAAGAGACCGAAAGAAAACACAAAAATGTCCTGACAATACTTTTTATTGGGAAAGTCAATCGGCTCTAAAATTGTAACAGTAAACATATCAAAAACAAATATTTCCATAAAAATCAAACAAATGCTGAAACTGAGATAGTATAAAATCTGTTTTTTCTATAAAAAAATGCTATATTTGTCTATAGCTTGTAGAGATTACCTAAAATGGAATACCTATAAAAAATTGAAATAAACTGAAAATTTTATCTCATAGGCCGATTTACAATCAAAGTACTCTTACATTCATGACTTTGTATTATAAAATATGCATCTGTTTGATAACCTGCATCACCGCTTTTATTCCGGTGAAAGCAACTCAACTTGACATAGAATATTTCAGACTAAATAATCAACTACCCTCTACTTCTATCCAATGTATCACCCAAGATAAAGAAGGGCTTATCTGGTTCGGGACCAATGAATGGGCAGCATGGTATGACGGTTATACCCTTCAAAAATTATCAACTGCAGAATTACATAACAACCTATCTAAAAAGATATACTGTTTACAAAATGACAAATATGATAATATGTGGATAGGAACTGCTAACGGAGCTTACCGTTACAATAAAAAAAATGGATTAGTAGAACAATATCGCCCTGACCCGGACAATAAACTTGATAAAAGCAAAATTATATACAGTATTGCCCTTTCCCCTGACAAACAGATATATTTAGGCACTCGAAACGGAGTTTTCACCTATAATGAAAATAAAAATTCATTAGAACTTTTCCCGCTATTTGCCCACCATAAAGAATTTAATGAAGCAATCAAGAGCGAACGTATAGCCAAAAAAATATATTTCGATAAGATGGGGTTACTATGGATTGGGACAGAAGGGAATGGACTTGTCATGATAAATATAAAAGAACAATCCCAATCTCACTATAAGTTTGACCCCAATAATATAAACAGTATCCCCAGTAATTTTATCCAAAATATATATGAAGACAGATTCGGAAATCTATGGATTGCGACCAGTGAAGGATTTGCCCTATATAAAAGAGAGCAGGATTGTTTTGTAAGTTATCAGTCGACGGGAATAAAAAGGCTGGTAACCTCAGTCGTCGATGACGGAAACAAGTCCCTCATTATCGGTACAGATAATGGCATAGCTATATACGAACGTACTAAACATATTGTAGATTGGTTACAAAACAATCCTACAAATAATCTCAATAGCCTGCTTAGTAATAATGTAAGTACTTTATATAAAGACCGTTCTGGTGTCATCTGGATAGGAACCTCTAATGGTGTTTGTAAATTATCCGAAAAAGGAAATATCTATCTATTCAAAAATATACCGGGAGATGAACACTCCCTATCCCATAATACAATCCTCTTTATGCAAGCCGATAGCCATAGAAATGGAATATGGTTAGGTACCGGAGCTCAAGGAATAGATTTTTTTGATATGGATAATCAAATATTTTCCCATTACAATCTTCCCCCAATAAATAATAATCTTCCCCAATCCAATCGGAATCATATACTAACCGGATTATTGACGAAAGAGGGAAAGTTGATATTAGGCACTACATCGGCACTATTGAGCTTCGACCCTCAAAACAAAACATTTCAAACTCTGGCATTTCCTCCAGAGCATCAACCACTAAAAGAGGTATACGCTCTATGTGAGTCATCCGATGGAAATTTATGGATATCGGTTCTCGACAAAGGATTATATATGTACAATGCTAAACAAGATAAACTGACACATATACTTCTCAAAGAAACACCCGAAGATAAACCCGATATTTTTACGAATATCAAAATCATTGCCGAGGATGAAAATCATGATATTTGGATGGCATTTCATCAAGGAGGTATAGCCTGTTATAACACTCAATCAGGAAAAACAAAATTTTATACACAAGAAAATACTCATGGACTGTTACCGGACAATTTGATTTGGGGAATCCAAAACTTAAATCATAACAGATTAGGTATTGCTACAGCTTCAGGTATTACATTTTTCGATTTAAAAAACAGAAAATTTATCCTCGACAAAAAAATAAACAAAATTATCAATGGTGCTGTAACATCCATATTACAAGAAAAAAACGGAAAAATTTGGTTAGGCAGTGAACGCGGAATCTTTTCCGTCCTTCCCTCTCCCAATAATGATATTATCCGATATTCAGAAATGGACGGATTGCAAGGTAATATTTTCTTTTATCAAGTGAAAGCACAATTAGGTCCCTATCTATTTTTCGGAGGTGATAATGGATTCAATGTGATTGATACCCAAAAAAATATAAAATACACCTATATTCCCATTCCCGCTATTACATCCATCCGTAACGGGAATAAACTTTTCCGAATCCAAGAATTAGACTCTGAGAAAAATATACCTCTTCTGAAATTAACAACAGAAGACAAAGACTGCATTATCAATGTCTCAAACTTTTCCTATATCAAAGAATGGAGAAATCGATTCCAATATCAAATAATGCCTTACGACACAACCTGGTACTGGATAGACTTTGGAAAAAATTCAATTAAACTTCCTGCATTATCAAGCGGTAAATATACTCTATTGCTTCGAAGTTCAAATACTGAAGGAAAATGGAGCAATGAAAAAGAAGTTCTTAAAATTGACATAACATCTATCTGGACAACCATTGCCTTAGTGACATTATTATTAATCATCACTCTTTTGGCAACATTTTATCTACTAAATCTGAAATATCCTAAGTTTTATAAAAAATATAACAAGTTTAAAAACAAGAATACAACAAAAACATTAAAAACACCCCAACCCAATATCATACTTCCGAAACTACCGGATAATAAAACTCGGAAAATCATTGATGCACTAATTTCCTCTATGGAAAACGATCATATATATACTAATAAACGATTAAATAAAGCTCAACTGGCGACATTAATCAACCTATCTGAATCACAGCTTTCTCAGATATTAAAAGAATTTTTTGGAAAAGGATTTAATGACTTTGTAAACTATTACCGGGTAGAGGCTGTCAAAAGAAAATTACAAGCTCCCCAATACAGAGAATATACTCTTTTAGGCATAGGAGATGAATGCGGCTTTAACTCCAAAACATCATTTTACCGTGTATTTAAAGAAATGACCGGTATTACGCCCACCGAATATATTGAACAAATAAACAAAGACCGGAAACAAGAATAAGATAATAAATCCGGAAATATTGTTTATTTGATAAACAATATTTCCGGATTTATAAGAACCTGTCATTGTATCTCACATCAATCCGTTTATATAATCAAGCATCTCGGCCTCATGAGCCTCTATACTCTGTAATAATTTAAATTGAGCCAATGAACGTTGCCAATTATGCTCGGGGAATTTTATCTTATAATAGCAATCGCCATCGAGATAATCAGTCAGAAATCGAACAGTCTGCATATACGTCAACAACTTTGCTCCATAAGGCAAATTTTCGACTTCAACAGGTAACAAAAATGACTTTGCACTTTCAATATATCCCTTGGCAAAAGATTTGAATATATCCATATTCAAATTCACATTATCCAAATTTGCATCATCTTCTGCTCCTGTATTCCCCGCTGTACGAATAAAATCCCCAAAATCTGATAATACATACCCCGGCATCGTAGTATCCAAATCTATTACACATAAAACTTTGCCATTCTCATCAAAAAGCATATTATTGACCTTAGTATCACAATGCGTTATGCGCTTAGGCAATATGCCTTCTCTATGCAACCTCTCAGCCTTACACATTTCATCTGCACGCACCAATAACTCATCGACCAACCATTGCGCTTTCTCCAAACGTCCGGCCTTATTATCTTTTATTGATTTTTTAAACGTTTCCAAACGAAATTCCATATTATGGAACTTCGGTATAGTCTCACCCAATTGCTGAGGTATATCCACTAACATTGACTGAAAATCGCCAAATGCTTTTCCCGTATAATACGCAAACTCAGGATTGACGGTCTCAAAAGTTTTGGATTTAGGTATCAATACTGAAATTCTCCAATAGCTCTCCCCATCAAAATAATACATCTTGCCATCCTTTGCCGGAATAAACCGAAGAGCTTTACGTTTAATATCAGTCTCTCCCCTTTCTTGCAATTTTTTCCGGATATGTTCTGTTACATTCACAACATTTCTCTGAAGGAGATCGACATCTTTAAAAATAGAATGATTGATACGTTGTAAAACATAATCATCTGTATCGGATGAAACCGTTGCAACCCGGTATGTATCATTTATCAAACCGGCTCCCATAGGTTCAATCACATCAACCGTTCCATCAATACTAAAATGTGACACAATGTCGTGTAAATTATTCATGATATCAAGTATTTTATATATAATAATCTAAATAAATCGCAAAATAAGAATATTTCAGAGAATAATCAAAACAAACATTTAAAAAGAAATTTCAAATCTAAGAAAATTTGTTCATTCTAATCATTTTTTCTTTTTTACCAGCGACAATAGCAACAACTGCAATCAACAAATAAACAACCCAGATAATATTCAGAGCTGGAGGCACCTCCGTCCTACCATAAGAATGCAAACCTGACAAATAATAATTTACTCCAAAATATGTCATCCATACCGATAACATTACGACGACCGACATACAACTAAAAGCAAACGCAGAAGACAGAATCGGCAAAAAACGACTATGCAAAATAAATGCATAAATAATCAGTGTAATCAATGCCCAAGTTTCCTTAGGATCCCACCCCCAATAACGTCCCCATGATTCATTAGCCCATACAGCTCCTAAAAATATTCCGGCTGACAAAAGGGCTACTCCAATATATAATGACATCTCATTTATAATACGAAGTTCCCGAATACCGCCATTCCATAGCAACAAATTGTCTGATTTTCTGAAAGCCATCAGAATCAAGGATAAAAATCCTATCAGAAAACTCATCCCGAAAAAGCCATAACTGGCTGTAATAACCGCAACATGTATCATTAGCCAATATGATTTCAACACCGGAACCAAAGGGGTTATTTCAGGATCCATCCAATTTAAGTGCGCTACAAAAAGAATGACTCCCGCAAAAAACAAAGCTAAGGATAAAACAACTTGCGAACGTCTCAAAAATAACAATCCGGCAAACGCCGTAGACCACCCAATATATACCATCGACTCATATGCATTTGCCCAAGGAGCCTGCCCTGAGATATACCATCGTAAAGCAATACCAAAAGTCAATCCCCCAAAAGTTATACAAGCCAAAACTATCAATATTCTCAACACTGACTTCCATCGATATTGATTTAATATCCTATACAAGGATATTCCCAACAAAAGAAGTCCCAAACTTATAAACAAAAAAGCCGATACTTCAAAAATCTTTATTTTATTATATAACAGTTCGGCATGAATACGAGAATCTGATATCTGTATTGCTCCCCCTTTTGCCTTCTGATATATTTTAATCATTCCTATTATTTCCTTTGCTTTTCCCCATTCTCCAGACAACGCTGCCATATTGCTTTCTTCTGCAAACCAAGGTAAAACCTTTGCCACAAACAAAGAATCAGCCCCTGATAACACCCGTAAATCATCACCTGCTGAAAACCAATGGTTCCTCTCATCTGACACTCCGGGAAATAAAGGCAGCATTCTTCCCTGTTGCAACGAAAATATGATATTTATTTTTTCGTCCAATTTCAAAATATCTTTTTCCATCCGGGAACGTCCTTTCTCTGATTTGGAATAAGCAGCTTGGACCTTCTCTGCTAATTTATATTGTCCTGAAGCATCGAACGCATCAAAAAAAGCTATATAATTACCCGATGTTCCTAATAGTTGGTGTAACTCAAGAGATGTCTGTCGAATAAATGGAACCCGATTCCATATATCGGGCCGGAATATAATTCCTAAAAATACTTGTACAGCAGAATACCCATCGTAACTATCCGATTTGGAAATTTTACGCAGCACAACCCGTGCATAAGTATCTACAGGTTCAATCCTCCCTGATGGTGACTGTACCTGTAACTCTGCCCATGAACGACAGACAGCCTCCGGTAACACAAATTTATCGACCTCTGCCCTTACATTTTCCTCCGCTTTCAATACCGGCAAATTTGAAAAAAATAAGAATATGACAACAACCAAAAACTTATTCTTTGACAGTAGGCCCAATTGCCTACCTAACTCCCGAAACCGAGAATTACGTTCAAACATCATTCCCAAAATACCAATCAATAAAAACAAATAACCCAAATAAGAAACAAGTGTCCCAAATTGATCTTTATTTACAGACAATACAGAACCTTTTTCATCTCTATCATAAGAAGTTTGGTATAATCGGTATCCTTGTTCACTTACTACTCGATTCATATAAATAGTCTCTTCTTTACTCCCTTCTGGCGTTATAATCGTCAAATCACTTTCATAAGATGAGGGACTCTCTGAGCCCGGATAACGCACCAATCGAAAATCATTTAATATTATACTAAATGGGAGTTTCATGTATATTGCTCCATATGATAAATCTAATGATAAATTCTCTATTTCCAAACTAACCGGTTCTCCTACATTTCCAGCCCTACCGGGAACCTCTATAATTGTATCGCAAGCAGAAGTAACTACACGAAAATGGAGAATATCAACACCAGATATATCTTGATGTGTTCCCAATAGAGAAATACTAAAAAAATCATCGTCAAAAGTATGACATTCTGAAAAAGATGTTGAGAATAACGGATTTATATCCAATCGATGAAAAATACTAAAACTTCGTCCCGCACACACACCCTTACAATTCAAATAAGTGTCACGCGTCAACATCTCTCTTGTCATCTTGCCTTCCCTTAAATGGATACTACCCTCTATCCCGCTGATTGCCGTTATCCAAGCCCCCGCCAATATCCAGACAAAAGCCAGATGAAACAACAAAGTACCGTATTTTTTGCGTTGCCATAATTTAACGGTAAATGCTATGGACAAAAAATTGATTACCATTAACAATTGCAACAAATAGAACCAAGTACTATTATATACTGCTACTCGAGCCGAAACACTACCCCAACAGCTCTCTATCCAAGTAGCAACAGCCAACGATATTACATATAAAGACAGCAATACCGCCATTGTACGATAAGAAGAAAAAAAGAACTTTAAATAAGCACACAAACGGATAAAGATTTTCATGAAAAAATTATTTCTACAAATATAAAACAGTAATTATTAATAAGAAACCTTATCTACTGTTTTTTATTGATAGCTACGTAATACTTACATACAATCAAAATAAAAGATACAGCCTATTCTGTTGCACCCCCAATATCTTAATCTAAACTGTGTAGCAGCATCTCGGAAATACCAACACAAACCAAGTCTCTCACTATGTCCCCTTGTCTCCTCTCAAAAGGAAAAACAGCGACCTTCCCCAAAGCGACATGTCTCAGTAAAAAAGCTGTAATCCTACTCCTCTCCCTCTCTCGAGAGGAACAATAAATTTTTCAATAATATATAAATAAAATACAATTTTTATATTACACATCAAAGAGATTTTTCTAAAATAACTTCTCCATATAAGGTGTATATTACAATTTTTCCTGAAGAATAAATAGCAAAAGTCGGTAAACGTCCCTCTTTAGGCAAAGCTATCGAGCCAGGATTACAAATCATCCTATTCTTATCTATTCTCAGTTCCCATAAATGTGTATGTCCAAAAAGAAATATTCCTTCAGAAAATCCCTTCGGCAACTGATTTGGATTATAAATGTGACCATGAGTAG
This sequence comes from Coprobacter secundus subsp. similis, assembly GCF_015097275.1. Lineage (GTDB taxonomy): Bacteria > Bacteroidota > Bacteroidia > Bacteroidales > Coprobacteraceae > Coprobacter > Coprobacter secundus. Next base: position 3,777,283 of record NZ_AP023322.1, on the reverse strand, counting down.
CGAATATACGATAATCATTATCCAATATCAATACATAATCTGACATACAAGGAAAATCAAGCACCATTTGATCTACTTCTGCCTCACAATTTCCTCTAACTGCTATTATCTCTGTAGAATATTGATTTAATAACTCGGCAACTCCCTTAGGATTATGTCCTTCTGGAAGAGGATTACGAGGCCCATGATAAAGAATATCACCTAAGATAATCAATCCGTCACACCCTAATCGTTCATATTGGTCTAAAGCTCTCTTTAATGCAATTTCCGACCCATGTATATCTGAAATTATCATATATGTCATTTCACCGCATTTTTTCATTGATAGGAATACTGAATTCTTTATTGGCAAAAAGTGATGCCAAACCTGAAATCTGTTTTAGTCGCAATAATTCATCCTTATCCATTCCGATATGTTTTTGTATCCAAGAATCCGTCATACCGGCCTGAGTCAGTTCCGATACAATTTCACACATCAATTCGATACTATGAGTTCCTCGTGCCCGATTATGTCGAATTGTCGAAGCCATACGGTTTGACAAATCTTTTTCTATAACCACAACCGGAAGCAAACCCTTTTCCCGTTCGTAAATCCTTTTAGACGTTTTGAGCACCGAATAACGATGGAATCCGTCCACCAATTCATACATATCTTCATCTGCAACATAATAACAAACGCAAGGCATTGTATAACCATCTTCCCAAATTGACAATTCCAACAATTTCATCTCTGGTGGTGGTACGATGTTCGGATTATAATTATTTGCTCTGACTTTTTCTACAGGAACTGCCTTTACATTATAAACAGGACTTATGAAAGACTTTTTCATATACTCGTTTTACAATATATCTTTATATTTCTCAAGTATTTTTTCTTTACGTTCCCGCTCGCTTTTATTCAATGCAAATCCCATATATTTGCAAGCGTGATCGTTCTTCAAAATACAAATACAAACTCTTTTAAATGTAGGTATCTCTCTAAACTCTGCAATATCTATATCATCCAAATACTCCATTCTTACAGGCTTTTTTGTGGTTTTATAATTTGTATCAGGCATGACAGTAATCTCGATTCCCGCATTCTTCAACTTCTGGATGGTTTCATCCGAAAGACAACCTCCTTTTCTACGCCAAAAATCAATACTGACAGATAACTTTTCAAGATAATTATTTCGTGTCGATTCAGGAAGCGTAGATAGTAGAAAATGCATATAACTCTCCCACGTATGACCTTCAGGTAACTTGACCGACTGCCAACCGACCGCAGATGTGCCCCCATATATACCTGAAAAGTTCACACCGTTAACTCGTCCGATCAATCGTCCCCAAGTATTAGGGTCTATCGCCCGATATAAATGCAGGCTCTCCTGCGCAGGAGAAATAAAAGGACTGGCAACGCGCTGACGATCTAAACTAATGCCCGCTTTATAATACAAATCATATAACCGATTATAATCCCAACCGAACTTTCCATTTGCAGTCCACACGTCTGTGGTTTGCCAATCATATATCGGATAAACGTTGAATATATTATCATATAGTTTTTTCGTCCACTTTAATCCCATAAATTTACTATAAACATTCTCTCGATAAATCGTACGCCATCGATTCAAACTTTCTTGGGTGCGAATACCTACCATACAGCACGTACGCCGTGCTTTCTTCCGCCTATGTAACCATTCACAAAATTTAAACTGAAACTCGTAATCCCACATGTCAGGATCATAAAAAGGAAAATCTTTTACAGAATAACATCCTTCAGGCATCCGACGTACCCATAAATCACGCATCGACTCCTCCCACGGACGCCAATATGTTTGGTACATAGAAGCACAAGTCGTTACCTTGAAAGGGACACATATCCTGTATACCTCCAATATATCTTTATTTTGAGATAACATCCTGTCGACATATTCTGTCGTCATTTTATACTGAGCTTCATAATCGAGATGCAATACCCCAATTTTACGATTCAGATTATGTGTACGAATATAATCTATACATAGATTCAATAATACGCCACTATCCTTTCCTCCTGAAAATGAAACATATATATTATCAAATTCTGCAAAAATATTTTCTAATCTTCTTTGTGTCAGTTCATAAACATTCTTACGCAGCGCCATAGCTCCACTCCATTTTTACATACTTTTTCCACTCTTTTATTGTATTGAAACCATTCTCCTCAAAAATTTTCACATGGGGAGTCTGTACAACTCCTTCCAATACATAATGAGCTCCTAAAGCTGCTTTTATCTCCTTCAAAAGATCAGATAACAAGTCCAGATTGTCACCTGCCACGTAATAATTATTCAATATGGCCTTTTCATCCCTTATTTCAACCGGAATAAAACCAATTGGTGTATTATCGCTCAAAGCAACATACCAAATAAAATTTTTTGATGTTTTAAATGGATAATTATTGTTATATCTAAGTACCCTCGGGTTCATCACCAGAGGGGCAACCAATTGATAAAGGCGGGTATCAAGCCCTTGGAGAGATTCTATCTTTATCATAATTAATACGAAAATAAAAAGTTATATTTTTACAGACTAATTATACTTATTTATTCACTTAATATGGAGACCATATATACTTATTTTTTAAAAGAATATAAGCCTGAAATTTGTCTTTTTTATTATATGAATACAAATATAATAACAAATTCTTTAAATCATAAAACGACATTCACTTTTTTATCTATTATACATAAGTCCTATATAGACTTAAAATATCATTAGATTTTAACATTTATCTCCTTTCTATGTATTATAAATTCGAATTTTAAAAATTTTGCAATACCTAAAATCAACACTTTAAAACATCTCTTTTTTATTTTTTTGGTAATCGCAAATTTAAAATTTAAATAATTATTTCTACCTGATTTATCTAATTTATATAACAAGAATAACAATAAATACACAAAATACCAACATATACAAGCAACTTCATTTATAAATAAATCCATAAAATTCAAATGTAATACAAATAACCTTTAAATTAATTTTGTCAATTTACCCTATTTTTATACATTCGCGGCTAATTTCATTACATTATATAATATATTATATTCGTTTTTTATTTCAAATAACAACTCTATGAAAATCAAAATATTAATTATCTTTTTCATCTCTTGTGTACTTTTAAATGCAACCATGACATATGCACAACAGGATTCTATGCATTTATCCCTATACCATACTCCTTTAATAAAAATAAATAATACTAAATGGGATAAGTTTAAATCCAGTAAATTTTATCAAACTACCTATATCAGCATACCGCTAATTGCTGGTGGATTGATACTTAAGAATGAAAGTAAGCCTTTCAGGACACTACGAAATGACTATATCCCGAATTTTCATTATAAATATGATGACATCCTTCAATATGCTCCGGCAATTGCCATGGTAGGGATGAAAATCGGAGGAATAAAAAGTCGGAACTCTTGGGGACGTATGTTAACAGCAGATGCCTTTTCTGCAGCATTGATGGCAATAAGTGTAAATGCAATAAAATATACGGCAAAAGTACAACGTCCTGACGGATCAAATTATAAATCATTTCCCTCAGGGCACACTGCTACTGCCTTTATGACGGCAACTATGTTGCATAAAGAATACGGGTTGACTATAAGTCCTTGGATTAGTGTCGCTGGTTATTCTGTAGCCGCAGCAACCGGAATATCAAGACAATTCAATAACCGACACTGGTTGTCTGACGTATTAGTCGGCGCGGGAATCGGTATTCTAACTACAGAATTGGGCTACCTGTTGGCAGATGTCATATTCAAAGATAAGGGAATAACTCGAGATTACCTTAAATTCAATCAAATAGACCCTTACCGCAAACCGTCCTTCTTTGGGCTGTATATGGGATTTGGACTTCTACCAAAGACCCTATCGCTCAGTAGTGCTCTAAAACTAAAAACCTCTACCGGAAGTCACGTAGGTTTGGAAGGTGCCTACTTTTTCAATCCATACATTGGAATAGGAGGTCGCTTAGCTGTATCTACGATTCCCGTTACCACAACAGGGAAAAAAGAAGATTTATGTGATCCGGTTGATATGAACTTAGGCCATATCGGGGCATACTTTTCCTATCCTATCAGCCGATGCTGGCAAATAGGTAGCAAACTATTAGGGGGGTATAATTTTTCAACTAAAAGTGTAATAGTTCCTGACGCAATATATGTCAAGAAAAGATTTCAGCCAGGAATGGGAACCGGAGCTTCAATATCGTACGTTGCTAAGCAGAATTTCGGTGTTCGTTTTTTCTTTGACTACTCGCTTTCGTCCGCTTCATTCAATCTCGAACCAAATAGCCAGCTGAATATTTCTGAAAAGCAAAGCATTCATAAACTATTACATATGATGACTATAGGAGCTTCGACCAATATCCTATTTTAGGAGAACCAACTTTTAGCCTTTCAAAAAATCTTCCCGAAATGGATTAAATGTATCTATCAATATTCCAGATTCGAGACATACGACACCATGTTCCGTATCAGGTGACACATAAAAGCTGTCTCCTGCAATCAAAATCTGCTTTTCATCTCCTATCTTCACTTCGAAACGCCCTGACACAACGTAACTGGCCTGTGTATGAATATGTCGATGTGGTGTTCCGATTGCTCCTTTTTCAAACTCAACCTTTACCATCATCAAATTTTCATTATAGGCCATAATCTGCCGGCGTACTCCTTCTCCTGCGTTTTCCCAAGGAGTCTCACACTCACGAATATACACATCACTTACTTTTACCATATACTATAGAGAATTTAGATTTAGCTCAAACATCAATTTTCCAGAAACAAATATAAGAAATATTATTTTTTCTTTATCACAATCTCATTTTGTAACTCTATTGTAACATCTTTTTTATTCCTTTGCAGCGAACATTAAAAAAAGTATAATAACAGATTCAATTAGCCGACCTACTTTTATGGAAACATTTTACCTTTTTATTGTTATTTTCCTTTTCATCCTGGCGATATTCGATTTAGTCGTCGGAGTCAGCAACGATGCTGTCAATTTCTTGAACTCGGCTCTTGGTGCCAAAGCAGCTCCTACCCGGCTAATTCTCGGCATTGCAGCTCTCGGTATCTTTGTCGGAGCAGCTTTATCAAATGGAATGATGGATATTGCACGCCATGGAATTTATCAACCGGAGCATTTCTACTTTTCAGAAATTATGTGTATTCTTCTAGCTGTTATGCTTACCGATGTTGTACTTCTTGATGTATTCAATTCATTAGGTATGCCTACTTCGACAACCGTATCGATGGTATTTGAACTCTTAGGTGGAACTTTCGCCCTTTCAATCATTAAAATTATCGGTGACCATACTCTCAATTTCGGAGACTTACTAAACACAGACAAAGCACTCTCCGTCATTTTAGCTATTTTCGTCTCTGTTGCCATTGCATTCTTTTTTGGTACTATCGTACAATATATTTCACGTATCATTTTTTCATTCAACTATAAAAAAACATCAAAATACTTTGCTGGCATATTCGGAGGACTTGCAACTACAGCAATTATCTATTTTATCTTAATCAAAGGGATAAAAGATACCCCCTTCTTACCTGATAATTATAAAAACTGGATAAACGAAAACACCTCATTTCTCGTATCTTGTTGTATAATCGGCTTTACTATACTGATGCAATTTTTTTATTGGTTACGTATAAATGTTTTCAAAATAGTCGTACTTCTTGGAACATTTGCATTAGCTCTTGCTTTTGCCGGAAATGATTTAGTTAATTTTATCGGAGTTCCCTTAGCCGGATTTTCATCATACATGGATATAACGTCCCAACCCGGAACGGTCAATCCCGATACATATCTTATGACCTCCTTAATGGGTTCGGCAAAAACTCCTTGGTATTTTCTCATAGCTTCAGGGACAATTATGGTTATCGCGCTATTTACTTCTCGAAAAGCCCAAAATGTTGTAAAAACATCCCTTGACCTATCACGACAAGAAGAAGGAGAAGAGGCTTTCGGTACATCACCCGTAGCCCGAGTTATTGTCAGGGTATCAAGTAATATGGCTTCTTCGATACAGAATGTCATTCCTACAAAAGCGAAACAATGGATCGATTCCCGTTTTAATCAGGATGAAGTCATCCTAAAGGAAGGTGCTGCATTCGACCTGATACGAGCATCCGTAAACCTTGTATTAGGAAGCCTTCTAATTGCATTAGGAACCTCGCTAAAATTACCATTATCAACTACTTATGTCGCTTTTATGGTCGCTATGGGTACATCTCTTGCCGATAGAGCTTGGGGTCGTGAAAGTGCTGTATACCGTATTACAGGTGTACTTTCTGTCATAGGTGGCTGGTTCATTACAGCCGGAGCAGCATTTTTTATTTGCTTCTTCGTCACACTTATCATCCATTACGGAGGATTCGTCGCAATTATTATCCTTATCGCCTTAGCCATATTCCTGCTTATCCGAAGTCAATTTGCTTTCAACAAAAAACTAGCTCAACAGAAAGGTAATCCTACCGTTACAAAACTAATGTCAACTCACGATACAGATGAGGCGCTTACCTTGCTAAGGAAACATACTCGAGAAGAGCTGTCCGGAATACTCGATACAGCGGCTAATACTTTCGACCATACAGTAACAGCATTTATGTCTGAGAGTTATAGAGGACTTCGTAAAACAATGAACCGAATAGATGATGAAAAAATACATCTGAAACAAGTAAAACGCATCGGGACTTTAGGAGTAGCACACCTCGACAACAACACAGCTATAGAAAAAGGACTTTATTATTATCAGGGAAATGATTTTATCAGCGAGATTATCTATAGCATCGGACGCATATGCGAACCTTGTCTCGAACATACTGATAACAACTTCAATCCTCTACACAGCGATCAAAAAGAAGAGTTTACACATATAGCTTCCGGCATTACAGCTCTTCTACAAGACTGTAAAAAAATAATAGAAGAGAATGACTATTCCCGATTCGATGATTTTATCAAGACAGCAAACTCTCTCATCAATAGCTTGTCCCAGCTAAAACGATCAGAACTTAGACGTATACAAGGACAAAAAGGCAGTCTGAAAGTAAGTATGGTCTACCTTACCATGATACAAGAAGCCCAGAATGTCGTAGCGTATACTATAAATCTGATAAAGGTAAGCCGTAAGTTTCAGGACATAACAAACCCCGTCGAATAAAAACATTTTACAATTGCAATCTCAAATAAGCCCGGTCATCGAACGAATCGTTCATCCGGGCTACACCTTTTGTTGAAAGATATTCCTCGATACATAACGGATCACGTTCCAATATATCGAACAAGACTTTTTCTGTCTCTCGCAAATCATCGCACAAAACAGGATACCCGTCTGAAGCCAAAACAATTTGCGCACATTTTGGAACACTAATCACCCTCACCTTTGAAAGTAACACCGGAAAACCATCTAAAACCGGATAAGTATATAAAGAATCGACTTCTGAATTTTGCCAAATAACTTGCTTCTTCAACAAAGGAAGAATATACTCCCGGCCAACATCTTTCTTTTGTAATTCTTCAATCGTTTTCCCCCTCAGAAGCTCCGTCCTATTTACATAAGAACGTACCTCCGAAAAAATTCGGTCCACCAATTTTTCATTTTTATACGTAATGCCATTTATACGACATTGACAATCTCCAATAAGCCATACTTCATTATAACAAACACTAAAAATTGCAGCAGAAGCTGAAAATCTATTTTCTGGATGCTGACACACATCATCCTCCAAACCATATTTTATATAGCAAGAACGTATCTTTTCAGTAATCAATTCCGTTACCATTTTCAAAGGACAATCATATGGTAAATCTATAATAGACTGCTTTATCAACTCTGCCGCCCAAAAGCCGGGAGTCAGGTTCAGAATATTCATAGGAGTCTTACTCGTTGCCCCATCAATGACTGCACAATAATAAGGTGTGATAACAATCCTATCTTCACAAGATATAACTTCTGATTTTCCTTTTACAAAACTTTCTACGACTACATAATTACCCATATACCTAACGATCTTTTAACCGGAAGATATAAAAAAAGAGTGAATTTCCATAATCAAAATCCACTCTTTTTTCATTAAATATTATCTACTGTGCTTGCTCTATCATTTGTGGAGATGCTGTTATATAAATTTCTACACGCCGATTTTGGGCTCGCCCTTCAGGGGTAGCATTACTTGCTACCGGATCATTCCATCCGAAACCTTTCACAGAAACCCTGCTCGACTTCACTCCATCACTCATCAAGTAATTTGCTACAGATTCGGCACGCTGTAAAGATAAACGTTCATTCAATTGCTGGCTACCTGTATTATCCGTATATCCAAATACTTGAATATTGGTCTCCGGGTTTTGAATCAAATTTTGAGCCAGCTGATTCAAATCTTGTTTTGAAGTTGCATTCAATTGACTCGAATTGATAGCAAACAAAATACCGTTCTCAAAAGTAACTTTTATTGCCTGCAAATTATTACTGTCTTTTACTTTTTCAATCTGAGCATTTTTTAGCTGTTCTTCCAGCTCTGCCTGCTGTTTGTCCATTTTACGCCCGACAAGAGCTCCAGCTCCCGAACCGACTGCAGCACCGACCAAAGAACCTATCCAAGCCCCTTTACCGCCTCCGGCAATAGCGCCTATCCCGGCACCCAAGGCTGCCCCCGAACCACCTCCGATGGCAGCTCCTTGTCCGGTTTTACTCATACCTTGCCAAGCCGAGCATCCGCTCGTCAACATCATCGATACGCAAAGCAATGCTACCACACCTGCTTTTATTTCTTTATGCCATGTCTTCATAACTATTCAATCTTTAAATAATAATATTCTGACATGTAGAACATCCGTTATATGATAAATGTTTTCAAAACCGAAATAAATTTTTATCCAATATCATTGCTCCTCATACCAAACACTGCAAATCAATAATAATTTACCGCAAATAGTCTTTTTGAGAGCATAAGCAAACATTCGATAAAAAAGCGAAATTTCATGTAGCGAAAATAAAAAAATAGAGGTACCGGTAAAGCTGAATCTGTTTATCAATTCCATCATTTCACAATTAAGCTCACCTTCCAACACATAAGCATATAGTAATTACTATCAATATGTTATGGCATAAAACGCCTTTTTAAATAACAAAATAACAGTAAGTAAAAGACCACCAAACGCCATTTAATACTATCACCATCTAAATAACAATATAATTTTTCAAATCTATTCATTTTTACGTTTAATGGCATCCTTTTTCTATAGAAAAAATTATTACTTTAAGTATGTACAGAAATTCAGAACTATGATTTCTATCTATTTTTACCTTTACATGGGGTAATAAAAAGGAAAATATGAACAGAAATAGCCTATATATAGACATGTTTTTCCACAATAAGCCACTACTTTTGCACAAATTATTGGTAATCATTATGAAAAAGTTTCTATTCATTTTTTTCCTTCTTTCTTTGTCAGTTGCCGAAGGATATGCCCAAAAGATTTTGACACTAAAAGAATGTCTCGAAATAAGTATTGAGAACAATCTGTCTTTGGAAAGCAAACGCAAGGAAATGCGAAAAAGTAAATACGGGATTTCCGAAAACCGAGCAAAGCTGTTACCCCAAATCAATGGGTTCGCTAATTACAATGACAATATAGATCCACCAGTATCCGTTACCGACGGGTCCGCCTATGGGAACCCGTATAATATCACCCACACCTTACGATTCAACGCCAATGCCGGTTTGCAGTTACAAATGCCCCTTTACAACCAAACACTGTATACTACCGTATCCATTACCAAAGTTATGGATGAGATAAGCCGTCTTTCTTACGAGAAAGCACGGGAAGACCTTATTCTAGAGATATGCAAAATGTACTATCTGGGACAAACTACTGCAGAACAAATCTCATTGATAAAAGCCAATATTATCCGGTTGGAAGAATTGAAAGACATCACCATGGCTTTCCATGACAACGGAATGGCTATGGAAGTGGATGTAAAGCGTGTAAACATCAATCTGGATAATCTGAAAGTACAATACGACAACGTCCGAGCAATGCAAGAACAGCAACTGAACATGCTGAAATATATCATGGACTATCCTGCTGACGAGCAGATAGCCTTAGTTCCTGTAAACTCCGAAAACATTACTCCTGTTGCACTGACCGGACTCTCCGAAAACTTGTACGAACTCCAACTGCTACAATCACAAGAAGCAATGGCAGTAAAACAAAAAAAGATGATTGGTTACGGTTATATTCCTTCTCTAAACCTGACTGCTAACTGGATGTTTTCCGCCTATACTGACAAGGCTTATCATTGGTTTCATTCCGGACCGTCCAGTCGTTGGTTTCGTTCTTATGGCCTGGGTGTATCACTGCGCATCCCAATATTCGACGGGCTGGATAAACGTTACAAAAACCAGAAAGCCGCAATAGATATTGAAAACATAAAACTGGCACAAGAAAATACCCGCAAGAACCTGCAAACTCAATATTTGAACGCCACCAACGACCTGATGAACAACCAGCGTAATTTTAAAAAGCAGAAAGACAACTATCTGCTTGCCGAAGATGTATATACGGTTACGATGGAACGTTACCGCGAAGGGATCGCCTCTATGACCGAAGTGCTACAAGACGAGATGCAAATGAGCGAAGCACAAAACAATTACATCAATGCCCACTACAATTATCGAGTAACAACTCTGTTACTACTGAAACTGACGGGACAAATAGATTCATTAGTCAAATAACAAGTTAATCAAGTTACCACATGGAAACAATAGAAAAAAAGAAGGTATCGAACACACATCAGAAAAAAGCCAAGAAACTTCGTAAACTACATCGCTGGCGAATTGCTGTCAGTTTGATGGGAGCAGCAATCGTCGTTTGGGGAGTAATAGAGGTTGCTTGCCTTTTCCTTGACTACAAACGAACAGAGGTCAGCAATGACGCACAGATAGAACAGTACATTTCTCCTATTAATCTGCGTGCATCGGGTTATATCAAAAAGATTTATTTTACCGAGCATCAGGAAGTACACAAAGGCGATACATTACTTGTACTGGATGACCGCGAATATAAAATACGTGTGATGGAAGCTGAAGCCGCACTAAAAGATGCACAAGCCGGCGCCACTGTAATCGGTGCTACACTACAAACCACGCAGACCACCGCCTCCGTATACGATGCCTCCATCTCTGAAATAGAAATCCGTCTCGCCAAATTGGAGAAAGACCGTCAACGTTACCAAAATCTGGTACAAAGAAATGCGGCTACTCCTATACAGCTTGAACAAATAGAGACGGAATACGAAGCTACCCGCAAAAAGCTGGAAGCGACTAAACGTCAACAAAAGGCGGCCTTGTCTGGAGTAAATGAAGTATCACACCGTCGCGAAAGCACGGAAGCTGCCATTCAACGGGCAACAGCTGCTCTGGATATGGCTCTTTTGAATCTCTCCTATACCGTAGTAGTGGCTCCCTGTGACGGGAAATTAGGACGTCGAGCATTGGAAGAAGGGCAGTTCATTACAGCCGGACAAACTATTACCTATATTCTGCCCGATACAAAAAAATGGATTGTCGCTAACTACAAAGAAACGCAAGTGGAGAATCTACATATAGGACAAAAGGTGTCCATTACCGTAGATGCTATCAGCAACAAAGTATTTACGGGAACTATTACCGCCATTTCAGGTGCCACCGGTTCTAAATATTCATTAGTTCCTACCGACAATTCAGCCGGGAACTTCGTCAAGATACAACAACGTATCCCGGTACGAATCGACTTTACCAATCTGCCTAAAGAAGATAATGAAAAACTCGCGGCCGGCATGATGGTAATAGTGAAAGCACAACTCTGATTTTCAACTACTAATCATTAAGGAAATGCCCTCATACCCTAAAAACTACCCTTTCTATAACTGGGTTCCCAAACCGATAGGTATCATTATCTTATTAATGTTTTTCCTGCCCATCCTTACGGTAGGCGGAACCTACTCTGCCAACGGTACGGAAATGATGAGCAGCTTGGGTATTATATCCGAACATATCCAGTTTGTCAACTTTGCCACATCTATAGGCATGGCGGCATTCTGTCCTTTCCTGTACCGATTGGTATGCATCCGCAGGGAAAAAATGATGTGTATCGTCGGGTTCTCACTCATGTACATTTTCAGTTACATTTGTGCCAAGACAGACAGCATATTCCTATTGGCATTGTGCAGCTTACTCATGGGATTCCTGCGTATGGTGCTAATGATGGTCAATTTGTTTACCCTCATCAAATATGCCGGCCATGTAGAAGCAACCGAAAAGATTACTCCCGGCAATGAACCTACCACCGGTGAAGGCTGGGATAAACTGGATATTGAACGAAGTGCTGCACAACCTGCCATTTACTTATTTTTTATGGTATTGGGGCAATTGGGCACATCACTGACTGCATGGCTTACCTACGAATACGAATGGCAATACGTTTATTACTTCATGATGGGGTTGCTGTTACTTTGTATCCTTATTTCGTTCATCACAATGCCCTATCATAAGTATGCTACTCGTCGTTTTCCTATCAACTTCAAGCAGTTTAGTAATGTCTCCATCTTCTGTTTCATACTGATGTGTATTACCTATGTACTGACCTACGGCAAGGTTCTTGACTGGTATGACGACCCTACTATCCGATGGGCAACGGTTGGAGCTGTGGTTGCAAGCCTCCTATTTGTCTACATAGAGGTAACTCTACGCAATCCCTATTATCTGTTTGACGTACTCAAACTGCGTACTATTCGTTTCGGTCTTCTGTTCTACTTTCTGCTAATGGTACTGAATTCCAGTTCACTGTTTGTCAATGTATTTACGGGTATAGGAATGAAGCTGGACAACTATCAAAACGCAACACTTGGCAACTGGTCTATGTTAGGTTACTTTATCGGTGGCATCGCGACAATTTGGCTTAGTGTAAAAGGGGTACACTTTAAATACCTCTTTGCCGCCGGATTCTTGTTTTTAGGACTATCCGCCATGTTCATGTATTTCGAGGTACAAAGTGCCGGTTTATACGAACGGATGAAATACCCCATCATTATACGCTCCACGGGTATGATGTTCCTATACTCACTGATACCGACTTTTGCGACCCAACGTATGCCTTATAAATTCCTATCTTCTTGGATTTGCACAATGCTCACCATACGTATGGTACTTGCTCCCGGCATCGGAACAGCTTTATATAGTAACGTATTGCAAGAACGGCAACAATACTACATTACCCGTTATGTACAAAATGTAGATATGATGCATTCTGAAGCATCCACCTCGTTTACGCAAACAGTACAAGGAATGCAGCACCAAGGGAAAAGCAAACAAGAAGCCATCAACATGGCAACCATGTCTACTAAAGGACGTATTCAGGTACAGGCTACCCTATCGGCAGTTAAGGAAATGGCTGGCTGGACGTTGTATGCTTGCCTTTTTTGCATGGTATTAGTTGTAATACTGCCTTATCCCAAACGAAAATTATCAACCTAACACTTGAATCATAATGGTCATGAATACTAAGCAAGAACGTTTGTCTCGTCTTAACAGTGCTTTATTAAACAAACAACAGATTTGCAGTTCGGAAGGAGTTCTCTGCGCTTTCCCGTCCGCCTTAGAAAGCCCGTTTATGATAGACGGGGTAGGACTGGTAATTTGTCGACAAGGGACTTTTTCTTTCGTTCTTAAACAAAAATCATTTTTCGCTAAAACTGGTGACACACTCTTTCTCCCGAAAGATTCCTTGTTTCAAGTACTTCATGCATCCAATGACGTGGAAATAGTCATCTTCATTTATCAAACTGATCCTATACGGGATATTATGGGAAATTCGGTAGTATCCATGAACCTGTATTCACATTTGGCTACAGAACCATGCTATGTATGGAATACCGGAGAAGAAGAAGAGATTCTAAAATATCTTATATTGCTGGACAATACGCTGAAAATAGAAAAGAACACATTCAGCTTATACGAACAAAAACTGCTTCTGCTGGCATTGACATACAGACTTTGTTCGATTTATACTCGCAAACTTATTGCAGAAAAAGCCTCCATAGGCCACAAACATGATATATTTATCCGCTTGATTCAGTTAATAGAGCAACACTATACAAAAGAACGAGGAGTAGACTTTTATGCAGACAAATTGTGTCTGTCACCCAAATATCTTTCGACTCTGTCTAAGTCTATCTGCGGATATACAGTACAAGAATTGGTATTCAAATCCATTATCCGCAAAAGCATTTCATTACTCAAAAACACCCAGAAGAATGTGCAAGAAATTTCTGACTTCTTCAACTTCCCGAATGCATCTTATTTCGGCACTTTCTTCAAAAAACAGACAGGGATGTCGCCACAGCAGTACCGCAAAAAGTAAGGAAACATCACGTATTTATATTTCCCGGAATTGGCACTACTTTGTGAAGAAACCCAGAGGCGTATTCTCCAAATAGCTTTGCTGACACCGGCACTCCGATACCCAATAGACTGAAGACCTCAAACCATTGCAACACTAACCCCCAAAGCCATCCAAGCCCTTTTATTGCCTCTGACTATAGTTCTATCTCGGCACTCAAGACTGCCCCGAACCAGCACTGATAGCAACTTTTTGCCCAGGTCCTATTATACCTTGCCAAGACGAACACACTCATCGATACACAAAGCAATGCTACTGCATCTATCTATCTTTATTTCTTTACGCCATGTCTTCATTTTTATTCAATTTTTAAATAACAATATTCTGACACGTAGAATATAATATCTACCACGAGATAAAGGTTTTCAGAACCGAAATAAATTCTTATCCATTTTATATCATTGCTCCTTACACAAAATATTGTACTCCGATAATAGTTATTCTAATTTAATCTGCATATATTATAAACATTCTTTATTGTTAGAGGGTTATAATACTATATAAAAAACAAAATAAAATGAAAATGACAAGACTCTTGAGAAAAATGCTGTTACTCCTATTTTTGGGAGGTACGTCTGTATTATCATATGGACAGCAAAATGAAATGATAATTATAACACAGCAACCGTTGCCCTACGGATATAACGAACTCGAACCGATTATTAGTGCAGAAACTCTGATACTGCACTATGGGAAACATCTAAAAAGCTATATCGATAATGTAAACAAAATAATAAAAGACGATACCGAGAAATACGGGACAAACCTTGAAAGTATTGTGAAAAATTCTACCGGTAAATTATATAACAATGCCGCTCAAGCATGGAACCACAACTTCTATTTTGATACATTCTCTCCCAAAGACAAAGCACAACACAAACCTTCTGGGAATTTAGCAGAAGCCATCGATCATCAATGGGGAAATTTCGACCGATTCAAAAAATCATTCGCTCAGGTGGCCAACGATATATTCGGCTCCGGATGGGTATGGCTGGTTAAAAAAAATAATGGCTCTCTTGAAATTTTAGGAGAAAGTAATGCCGGAAATATATTAAAAGACGAAGACGTAACTCCATTATTAGGCATAGATGTCTGGGAACATGCCTATTACATAGACTATCAAAACCGAAGGGCCGAACACATAAATGCTCTATGGGACATTATTGATTGGAAAAAAGTAGAAGAAAGATATAATGCTGCCCTAAATAACGGAAAATAAAAAAAACTCCGAATCACACAATCCGGAGTCTTTCATATCTAAAATAAACAAATATTATTTCTTGTTTTGCATATGTTTTCCATAACGGCTCATAAACTTATCTACACGACCGGCAGTATCCACCAATTTTTGTTTTCCTGTAAAGAAAGGATGAGAAGAACTAGTAATTTCAAGCTTTACCAACGGATAAGTAACTCCGTCAATTTCTATTGTGTCTTTAGCAGCTATGGTTGAACGAGAAATAAACATGTCATCGTTTGACATATCTTTAAATACGACCGGACGATAATTGTCGGGATGAATACCTTTTTTCATTGTTATACTTTCTTTTAATTTTATCAGTTATAAATCACGTTGGTAGCGTGTAAACTTCTGTAATGGCTCGCAAATGTACACATTACTTTTGACATGGCAAAAGAAATCAAAGATTTTTATAAAACCATAAAAACAGAGCTTCTCTCTATACCCTATAATATAACGGGTTGATTATCTTTTTATATGAATCTATATCATATATTTAACAGAAAAAGAATTAAATTTGTAATCCTAAAAAAAGAAAATAATGTTCAGTATATTCAGTAAAAAAGCAAAACAGGCAACAATGCCTTATACTACCGATTTGCATTCTCATATATTACCCGGTATCGACGATGGATCTCAAAATGTCGAAACTTCATTAAAGTTAGTAGACCAGATGCAACAATGGGGGATTACCAAAATAGTGACGACTCCTCACGTCACCGAAGAAACATTTGAAAATACACAGGAAACCATCGAAGCTGCATACAACGAATTAAAAACCCATTTAAGCAATGATGCTCCTGAAATTATATTTTCTGCAGAATACCGCATGGATGAGAATTTCATGAAACATTTGAAAAATAATACCCTCATCCCTTTACCAAACAACTATCTGCTTATCGAAAATTCATTTGTTCAGCCTTTCTGGGATTTAAAAAATCTCATTTTTGAACTCCAACTCAAAGGCTTCAAACCTATACTGGCGCATCCCGAACGTTATACTTATTATTATGAACAAAAAAGAATATATACCGATTTGATACATCTGGGATGCCTTTTCCAAATAAACTGGCTCTCTATCGCCGGATATTATGGCAAAGATACAAAGGCTATTGCTCATTGGATGATTGACAATGGTTATGTCGATTTTATGGGAACTGACTTGCACAATATGCACCATGCTGAAGCCATTACCGAATATCTAAATAGTAAAGATTACCAAAAAGTCATCCGCAAATTAAATCTTAAAAACGAGCTTCTTTAAAATCTGTATTTTTCATTCGTTATGTTTATTGTTATGGCTGTTATGGTGGCCGGAATCATCGTAGGTCACCTGTTACGAAAAAAGAAAGCGATATTTCCTATCATTGGAAAAATAAATATGTGGATTATTTTTTTGCTCTTATTTACTATGGGGTTATCGACCGGGCATAACCAAGAGATTATGAATAACCTCACCGGTTTAGGAGCCAAGGCCATTATTATAGGCATAATCTCTACTTGCGGAAGTATCCTCGCTGCCACACTGCTATATCATTATTTATTTAAAGACTCTAAAAAAGGCAGTAAATGAAATCGAGCATTATTATCGTCTTATGTTTCCTGACCGGAGTCCTTCTATCTTATTTTCAGTGTATACCTGCATTTCTTTTCAAATATGATTACAGTATATATATATTACCGATAATGATGTTTTTCGTAGGCATGTCTATCGGAGCCGACCTGAAAAGCCTTGTCCGCCCCATCCGGCAATATAAATCTCGTATCATACTTATACCCTTATCTACAATCACCGGAACCTTGTTAGCATGTCTCCTACTCTCATTTTTCATGCAAAGCATCCCGTTACGGGAAACTGTCGCTATCGGTTCCGGATTCGGCTATTATAGTCTCTCTGCCATATTCCTTACACAACTTGCCGGTAGTGACATAGGCATGATGGCTCTCATTAGCAACATGACTCGTGAAATATTTGCACTTCTGGCAATTCCTCTATTAGCTCATTACTGCGGGAAACTGGCCCCTATCGCAGCAGCCGGAGCTACTTCTATCGATACAACCTTGCCAATCATCAGTCAGGCATGTGGCAAAGATTATGTCGTTATATCCGTTTTTCATGGGATTATTGTAGATATATCGGTACCTGTTATTATAAGTTTGCTATACTTGTAAATATACTTCATTAAAAACACAAAAAATCTCTTCCTTTTATCTCAAACCGGATAAAAAATTTTAGAAAAACTACAACCCTTCTTGATATACTGATACAATTCCAAATATTCTGAAAAACTTGAAAATTCCGCGCTATCATAATCAAGATAAAACAGCAAAATATTTCCACAAAATTTAATCAGGCTCTTAGTATTATTGAGTAAATTCGCACAAGAAATATTATCACAGCTTTTTTGAAGAATAGGAACTTATATATCACCCTCTTATTTATAATAAAGTCTTTTTTTGTTATAAATATAAATGCCGAAAACGAAACAAATCGCTTTTCCATAAAGCTTCATATTTTCATAAAAGACTCTTTGACACAAAAACCTATTCCTGATGTAACCGT
This sequence comes from Coprobacter secundus subsp. similis, assembly GCF_015097275.1. Classification (GTDB taxonomy): domain Bacteria; phylum Bacteroidota; class Bacteroidia; order Bacteroidales; family Coprobacteraceae; genus Coprobacter; species Coprobacter secundus. The sequence continues at coordinate 3,758,999 of NZ_AP023322.1, read as the reverse complement.
CTCATTTCCAGAATTGCAAATAAATAAGCGAACAGACAAAAACGGCAAGGCTACCATAAAAACGACAACAGGTGATTTCATCATCATAACACAGCATATCAGTTACGGATACCACTATCACTCGACAGTAATAAGCCAAGATACCACCCTGACTCTGTATATTGCTCCTATTTCATACAATCGCAACGAATTTGTTGTTACTGTCCGCCGGGAAAAGGCCATCGAAGGATTATCCGGAGGAAACATTACCCTAAACATACAACGCCTGCAAAATCTACCTCAATTTTTGGGAAGCTGCGACCCTTTAAAAATACTACAATTGACTCCAGGAGTACAAACTGCAGGAACAGGAAATTCCGGACTATTCGTACGGGGCGGAGAATCCGGACAGAATCTCGTCTTATTCAATGATGCACCCGTATATCAACCTTCTCATTTATTAGGTTTTTTCTCTATTTTCAATACCGGCCACATTTCGTACCTACAGTTACAGAAAAACGGTATGGAATCACAATACGGAGGACGATTATCATCTGTACTACTTGTAAAATCTCCTGACACTATTCCGGAAAAAATATCAATTAGCGGTAACATAGGTATCCTTGCCAGCCAAGCAACACTCTCCATTCCTTTAGGAAATAAATATGCTCTATATGTTTCTGCCCGTAAGACATATATGAATCTTATATTAAATCCTCTCTTAAGTGGATTAGGAGCTATCTCCGACGACGGAGAATCTTTCAATTATGATTTTCAAGATTATAACTTGTCCTTTATTGCACGTCCCTCAAAAAAAGATATCATCACTTTACACTCTTATTTCGGTGCTGATAAATTTAAGTTGGAACAAGATGAATATCAACTGACCGGAAAAATGAACTGGAATAACCTTGCAGCATCACTGCAATGGAAACATAACTGGAATATAGACAAAAGTTTTCGTCAAGTTATTTTTACCGGACGTTATCAAAATAACTTAAAAAATGACCAAACAGGATTCGATATCGAACTGCCATCTCTCATTAGTACCCTTGGATATAAAAATGAATTTACTTTTAAGTCAGGTCCTGTAAAATATTCCTCTGGAATAGAATATAATTATTACTATCTGGAGCCCCAAACTCCTCTCCTCAAAATAAACCAGAATCTATATGACAATTTAGCCTACCAGAAATATAAAAACCACTCTCTGGCATTCTTTGCTGAAAGCAATTGGCAGATGACTTCCAAATTGTCTGCCCGTCTAGGGCTTCGGTATACCTATTACCTGCAAACCGGACCTTATGACAACGTACTCTATAACGAATATGATGATGTTATTAGTTCTACTCACTTTTCCAAAGGAACAAAAGTTTATGACAATCATTACATAGAACCCCGAGTAGAGTTAAAATACAGATTTAGTGAAAATAATTCCGCCCATATCTCTTACAATCGCCACAACCAGTTTATCAATTTGGTATCCATCTCATCCGTAGGCCTTCCTACCGATTTCTGGGTCCCGGCATCACGCAATATCCCCAGCCAGCATAGTGATAACTTTTCGGCAGGATATTATCACTCCATATACGAAAACGACTATGAAATATCTGTAGAAGGATATTATCGTCAAATGTCTAACCAAATGGAGTTGAAAAGTGAACTTTTCGATTTGATGAGCCAAAAGTTCATTCTCGAAAAAAGCATTGCATACGGTAAAGGAAATGCTTATGGAGGAGAAATTATGCTGAAAAAAAATACCGGAAAAATTACCGGATGGATAAGCTATGCCCTGAGCTGGTCTTACCGGAAATTTCCGGAAATAAATAATGGTAAAAAATTCCCAGCCAAACACGACCGGCGCCACGACCTTTCTTTCACCCTCGTCTATTCTCCCAATCGAAAATGGGACTTCTCCTCAGTCTTCGTTTATGCTACCGGAAATGCGTTCACCCTTCCCATAGGAATGTATATAATGGGCGGATTACCCATAAAAGAGTATGGAGAGTACAACTCTTTCCGATTACCCGACTATCACCGCATAGACCTCTCGGCAACCTACTGGTTCTTCAAGAAAAAAGAAAGAGAAAGCGGATTCAACATCTCTCTATATAACGCTTATAACAGAAGCAATCCATTGTATCTATATTTCGGTGTCAAAGAAAGTGATTTGGAAAACAATTACTTAAAAATACGACGCAAACAAAGTGCATTATATAAGATTGTCCCCTCTATCAGTTGGATGTTCAAATTTTGAAAAACTATGATAAAAAAATTACTATACATATTCATAACAATAGTATTTACATCCTGTGTAAACAAATTTGGCTTCGATGAAGATGAATTTCAAGAACGTCTGGTGGTCGAAGGGTATATAGAAGAAGGTGAGTACCCTATTGTCATGCTTACAACGAACAAACCTCTCGGCACTGAAAGCAGCGTAGAAACTGTCAAAGACATGATTATTCGATGGGCAAAAGTAGTAGTCAGTGACGGGGAAACCGAAGACATTCTCATCGGTCGAATCGATGAGAACTACTTTCCTCCATTTATATATAAAGGTACCAAGATAAAAGGAGAAGCCGGCAAAACTTACCAACTGAAAGTTATCTATGCTCAATACGAGCTAACGGCACAGACAACGATTCCTCCCTCTGTCCCCATAGATAATATCTACTGCAACGACGCCCCCGAAAATGATTCCCTCTATCAGATACATATAGACTTCAACGACCCGGCAGAGCAAAAAAATTATTATAAAATCTATACGCAAGTACTTCACAAAAATAAAAAATTTGTCCCTGCCTTAGGAGGAAATCTCAACGATAATCTATTCAACGGGCAACAGGTAAGTATAAAAATAAACCAAGGAATCGAACAACTCCCTGCCGAAAACATTCACACTGATTTTTACAAAGAAGATACCGTACGAGTCAAGCTTTGTACTGTACCCAAAGAAGGCTTCGAATTTTGGAAAGGGTATGAAAATGAAATTGTCAACGGACAAAACCCTCTAACTCCGGCAAATAAAAATCTTAAATCAAATATACAAGGAGGAGGTATCGGAATCTGGTGCGGTTATGGGAAAAGTATCTACTACATTCGGTACAAATAAATAAAATAAGCATTTGTTTACATATCATAATTTCTATAAAGTATTTTATAGAAGTATAACCCTACTTCTTTTTATACAAGATACAAGGAAGGACTGTCCGCAAAGTCAGCCCTTCAATTTCTAAACCTTCGGTTTGCAAATCCATAGAAGAAACATCATTCAATAAACTTGAAATTACTGTTTTCCCTGCGTAGGGAATAAAGGTAATTTCAAAGCCTCTACTTTTAACTGTAAGTATAATAGGACGGGGCTATCCGACTTTTGGATAGCCCCGTCCTGAATTTATTATCTTCCGACAATTATTTAATATAATCCTCGTATGTCTGGCTCAAACGATTAAAGGCATCGATCAACTCTCCAAACCCGGCTCTATCGTCTACGAAATCTTCAAAATCAATCATCGTATCGTCATCAAACCGAAGGGCCAATTCTTCTTCATAATAGTAGTGGCAAATTTCTTTATTAGTCTGCCAGTCTGTATAACAATATTTATCTTCGTATGTATACATCTCTCCTTTAGCTAAGGCTGTATTATCGCTCAAATCCACCAAACTTACATCCATATTGGCATTATACACAGCAACCAGAGCATCGACTGTAGCTTTATTTTCATCATCATAGCCAATTTCATTATCAGCCTTAATAATTGCCCCTGGATTTGCAGTTCCCGTAATGGCCAACTGCCCCATAATATTAATATCAACTTTGGCCCAATTTATCTTCTCAGCCTCATTTTCAATATCACTTTCAGAAGCATCTGCATCCGGTATCTGGAACGAACCGGAAATGCTACCCGTAGAAGAAATAAGGAGCTCATTACCAACTTTTAACGTTGCAGAACAATTGACAGACCCATCTTTAGCCGAAACTGTAGCCTCAGCCACATATTTACCGGCAATAGTTATAATAGCATGGTCATTCTGATTGTCCAATTCTCCCTTATAACTTACAGAAGCAGATATTTGTTCTGTTCCGTCAACTGATAGCTCTACATCTACTTGAGAAGGTATAATTACATTGTCTACAACCGTAGAGGAATTTGAAAAAGAAGCTTCAATTTTTACATTATTAGTTTTGCTTCCCTCCATCGGATATTTTACAATAACCTTATTATCTGTACCGGATACGAAATCAAATTCTTCTTTCACAGAATCATAGGTATAGGTGCCTAAATCCAATTCAGCCCATTCGGCAATCGTCATATTACCCGAAGCCAAACCAACGACACCACCCAAATTATTAAGAGCGGTCATAGCTCTCAAGCTTTTCATATTAAATTGAGGGAAAGGACTTGGTTGTATATCTTCTTCCGGAATATTGTTCGCATCATTCAACAAAATATCCAAAGAGTTTATAGCTTTTACAGCTATCTCATGGTCAGCAGGATTAATCTTATTCATCAAATCAACGCCGACAGACTCTACTCGCTGTTTACGTTGTTCAACAGAAAGATTGGAAAAATTACCGCCATTTCCATCATTTTCATCATCTGAGCATGATGTAAAAACAAACGCTGACACCAAACATAATGCTAAAGGAAAGCTCAACAGTTTTTTCATATTACAATATTTTTAATATATATTAAAGTTTTGCAAATATATATTTTATATCTATAAATGCAAATATATACTTGTAAAATAATCAGATTATCGACAAATCCATCAACAGGCATTTTGCATTTTCCCTGAAAAATAGACAAAACCAGTATAAAATATTTTATAATTTCAATTAAAATAGTTGTATTTAAACAAAAAACAGGACATTTTTCGTTTAAAAAACATCCTGTTACTTATACAATACACAGTTCTACTATCTCAATCAAAAATTCCCTCAATCGCTTCCGTAGGCTCATCGCTTCCCGTAGGAGGTAACAGACCTCCCTCTACACCTGCACATGGGTCGGCATACTGCGGAGGCACGACAAACGTCTCTTCCGGAGAATATCCCAGAGCCTTATCAGCATATACCTTCTGCATAAACAAGCCAAAAATAGGAAGAGCCATACTTGCCCCCTGTCCATTGGCTATTCCGTCGAAATGTATCGAGCGGTCCTCTCCTCCGACCCAGACACCTCCTACCAAGCTGGGTGTAAATCCCATAAACCATCCGTCAGAGTTATTGTTAGTAGTACCGGTCTTTCCTCCCATCTGAGCCTGTATACCATAACGATAACGTATACGCCCACCCGTTCCGTAATCTATTACATCCCGCAACATGGGCAACATCTTATAATATGCCGCTTCACTGAATACCTCAGTCATACGCGGTGTAAACTCAGAAATCACATTACCGAAGTTATCCTCTATACGGGTTACATACAAAGGATCTACCCGTATCCCTTTATTTGAAAATGCAGAATACGCCGTGACCATCTCCTCTACCGAGACATCAGCCGGACCGAGACAAAGAGAAATAACCGCATCTATCTTATTTTTTATTCCGAACGAATGCATCAAACGAACCAATGCCGAAGGAGACAATTTGTCCATCAGCCAAGCAGAAATCCAGTTATTCGAATTGGCCAATCCCCACCTCAGAGTCACATCTTCACCGATGCGGGCTTTCGAAGCATTTCTGGGCGACCACACATTACCCGATTCATCTAGCAGGTGAGGCTGTACATTAGGAGCTATATCACAAGGAGAAAATCCGTCCTCCATTGCCAACGTATATAGAAAAGGTTTTATAGTAGAGCCTATCTGGCGGCGGCCGGCTGCTACCATATCATATTGGAAACTCTTAAAATCGATTCCTCCGACATAGGCTTTTACATATCCGGTACGCGAATCCATCGCCATGAATCCCGTCCTCAAAAAAGACTTATGATAGCGAATCGAATCCATTGGAGTCATCACCGTATCTACCATGCCTTTCCACGAATACACTTGCATTTCGGTTTTCGTATCGAAAGCCTTGCGTATCTCCGATTCGGTAGCGCCATTCTCCCGCATGATACGATACCGGTCACTTTGCTTCATGGAACGATCCAGAATAGCCTCTACATCCGATGTCTTTACCATTCGAGAAAAAGGTGCATAACTACGTCCTTTTTTCTCCTTATCGAAAAGCGGCTGCAAATATCCGCCGATATGTTGAGTCACAGCATCTTCTGCATACTTTTGCATCCGCGAATCTATGGTCGTATATATTTTCAACCCGTCAGTATATAAGTTATATTTCGACCCGTCAGCTTTTCGGTTCTTCTCACACCAACCATATAACGGATTTGTTTCCCATGCGATAGAGTCATCTACATACTGCTGTTTCTGCCAACCACGATAATCACTCTTATTAGGCTTTTTAGCCACCATCATCAACCGTAAATGTTCACGAAAATAAGGAGCCAGGCCATCTTTATGATCCACTCTGCGGAAGGTCAGTTTCAATGGCAATGCCTGCAAAGAATCACGCTGTTCCTTGGTTATATAATCAGCCTTGTACATCTGCTCCAGAACCGTATTGCGTCGTCCCCGAGTACGTTCGTTATGCCGCACGGGATTGAAGTATGACGGATTTTTACACATGCCTACCAATGTAGCCGCTTCCTCTATTTTCAATTTATCAGGAGTAGTATTGAAATAAATCTGAGCAGCCGACTGTATCCCGACTGCATTATTCAAAAAGTCAAACTTATTCAAATACATATTTACAATCTCCTCCTTGGTATAAAAACGCTCAAGCTGTACGGCAATTACCCACTCTATCGGCTTTTGGAACAGCCGTTCCATAATATTCTCGGCATTTGGAGAAAACAACAATTTAGCCAACTGCTGGGTAATAGTACTACCCCCTCCGGCACTTTTCTGAAAAAGGAGGCCCCGTTTTATCACTGCTCTGAAAAGGGCTTTAGCATCGATGCCCGAATGCTCCCTGAAACGAATATCCTCTGTTGCGATTAAAGCATCGACCAAATCGGGCGAAAGCTCCTTATAAGTCACATACACCCGGTTTGCCTTGCTCTGATAATATCGCCCCAGAACTTCCATATCAGAAGAATATATCTCAGAAGCAAATTTATCTTTAGGGTTTTCAAGATCCTCTATCGGAGGCATATAACCGATATACCCATAAGCAATCAATACAAAAAGTATCGTTACGGCAACAACACCTAACCCGAAAAACACCCATAAATATCGAGCTACCTTTTTTGCAAATTTCGACGGTTTGGCCTTTTCCTGTGAGTTTTTATTCATCTTAATCTTTTCAGAGCTTTAAAATATTATCAAATTTCATTCCCGGCATGACGTCTGTAGAGGAAACCAGAGCATAACAAAGAATTCATTATCGGGACCAAAGTTAATACAAATATTCTATTTGTATATTGATAACAAGTAGCTAACAATATTTTTTAATTAGAAATGCTTTGATATATGCTTTTTTTTATAAATTTGTAATGCCTATGAGACGAAAAGAAAAAAAATATAAATTATTGCAAGACACTCATTTAGAAAAGTGCCATTGGCTCAGTTCGTCAATAGACCGCATCAAATAGACCAATCCGGCCCCACCGTCGAATTGGTCTATTTGTTTTTAGAACCCGATTAGAAATTTATCCGGGAAAAAGGCTTTATGAGTCAATTCTTAAAAAACATATCGCATGAGAAGGGAAAGTTTAGTATCAATTACAGATTACTCCAAAGAAGATATTCTCGACTTATTGGAGAAAGCAAAGTCATTCGAGCAGAATCCCAACCGGCGGGTACTGGAAGGCAAAGTCATCGCAACCTTGTTTTTTGAGCCCTCTACTCGTACACGCTTGAGTTTCGAAACCGCAGTCAACCGATTAGGAGGCCGGGTTATCGGATTTTCCGATGCATCTACCACCAGCTCTACAAAAGGAGAAACGCTGAAAGACACCATCATGATGGTAAGCAACTATGTCGACCTCATCATTATGCGCCACTATCTCGACGGAGCCGCAAGATATGCATCCGAAGTCGCATCCGTACCCATCATCAATGCCGGAGACGGCGCCAACCAACATCCTTCTCAGACGATGCTCGACTTGTACTCCATTTACAAAACCCAGGGGACACTCGAAAACTTGAATATAACTATGGTAGGTGACCTCAAATACGGCCGCACCGTCCACTCCCTACTGATGGCTATGTCACACTTCAAACCGACCTTTCATTTTGTTGCTCCGGAAGAACTGAAAATGCCCGAAGAATATAAAATCTACTGCGATAAACTGCATATCCCCTACGTAGAGCATCAAGATTTCACCGAAGAAGTCATCGACCAGGCCGACATACTGTACATGACCCGTGTGCAACGCGAGCGTTTTACCGATCTTATGGAATACGAAAAAGTAAAAAACGTATACACTCTGCACAACCAAATGCTCAAAAGCAGCAAGCCCAATTTACGCATCTTGCATCCGCTTCCCCGGGTCAATGAGATTTCTTATGACGTAGATGATAACCCCAAAGCTTACTATTTCGAACAGGCTAAGAACGGATTATACGCACGCCAAGCCATTATTTGTAAAGTATTAGGTATAGAAATTTAAACGGATAGGAGTAAACATCATGAACGCAAACAAAAAAGAACTCGAAGTTGCCGCTCTCGAAAATGGGACGGTTATAGATCATATCCCCTCCGACCAGCTGTTCAAAGTCGTATCCTTGTTAGGACTCGAAAAGCTAAACAAAAGCATTACGATAGGGAACAATCTGATAAGTAAAAAAATCGGTAAAAAAGGTATCATAAAAATTGCTGATACTTTTTTCAAAGAAGAAGAAATCAACAAAATTGCCCTGATTGCACCGAATGCTAAAATAAATATTATTAAAGATTACCGGGTTACTGAAAAAAGACCGGTAACCCTCCCCGACGAAATTATCGGTATCATCAAGTGCAATAACCCCAAATGCATTACCAACAATGAACCGATGAAAACCGTTTTCTATGTAATCAACAAAGATAATGTAGAAGTCAAATGCAAATATTGTGAACGGGCTGTCGGTAAGGACGAAATAGAAATAATATAATCCTTTTATATGAAACACAACTGGAAGCCGGGAACCATGATATATCCGCTACCTGCGGTTCTTATTAGTTGCGGGGTAGTCCCTGAAGAATATAACCTGATAACAGCCAGTTGGGTAGGCACTATTTGTACCAACCCTCCCATGTGTTATATCTCTATACGGCCCGAACGTCATTCATACCCTATTCTAAAAAAGAATATGGAATTTGTCATCAACCTTACCACGAAAGATATGGCATTCGCAACCGACTGGTGCGGTGTACGTTCAGGAAAAGATTACGACAAATTTAAAGAAATGAAGTTAACCCCGGTTCCTGCTTCCATTGTCAAAGCACCTTGTATCGATGAATCTCCACTCTGTATAGAATGTCGCGTCAGGGAAATATTATCATTGGGTTCGCACAATATGTTCATCTCCGACGTTATTAACGTAATGGCAGACGAGAAATATATAGACCCCGCAACCGGGGCTTTCGATATGCAGAAAGCGAATCTCCTGGTATATTCTCATGGTCATTATTATGAAATGGGAAAAGAAATAGGTAAATTTGGGTGGTCGGTTCAAAAAAAGAAAAAGTAATATGCAAAAACAATGGACATTGCTCATGCTTCTTTGCTGTATAGCCTCACTATCGGCACAAGAACGGGATATCCCGAAGGAACGCTTCAACTGGGGATTCCGAGTCGGGGTCAATGCCCCTTTTGTCGACATACGTTCGGCAAAAATAAATGATACTCCCATAGAACTACCCTCGGCCAACAGTAAAATAGGATTTCTGGCATCTGCTTTCGGAAGAGTCAATATACAGCAACATTACCTTCAATTAGAAGCCGGAATAAATTATTTGCGAAGCGATATAGAATTACAACCCGAAGACTTTATCCCTACGCTACAACCAAGCAATATCAAAAGTTCTATCATAAACCGTATATATACCCTGGATATCCCGCTATTATACGGGTACAACTTTGTAAAACAAGGTCCTTACGAACTGGCATTCTTTACCGGGCCCAAATTCAAATATATATTGAAAGAGAACAACCATATCGATAATTACGACATACGGTATGCCATAACCACCGATGAGTCGCTGAAACCCTTTACGGTCAACTATCTTATTGGTGTAGGCGTATCTATCTCCCGGCTTACCCTCGACTTCAGATACGAATTTGCCCTTACCAATATACACAGTTCCGGAGGTTACACCCTCAATAGTCCCGATGTAGCGCCCACATCCAACAAGCTGTCTATAAAGCGAGGAATAAACCTTCTTAGTTTTTCATTAGGATTTGTATTATAATCGCTACATTTTACCATAAAAAAGGCTACCTTTGTAACGAAATTATTAAAAAACTCAAATATTTATCACATATCAAAAACATGAAGAGAGACAATGCCATCTTTGACATCATCGAAAAAGAACGTCAAAGACAATTAAAAGGAATCGAGCTTATCGCTTCAGAAAATTTCGTAAGCGAACAAGTAATGCAAGCCATGGGCTCTTGCCTGACAAACAAATATGCCGAAGGCTATCCCGGAAAACGTTATTATGGCGGTTGCGAAATAGTAGACCAAAGTGAGCAAATTGCCATAGACCGTCTAAAAGAAATATTCGGAGCCGAATGGGCCAACGTACAACCTCACTCCGGAGCACAAGCCAATATGGCTGTTTTCATGGCCGTTTTAAATCCTGGAGATAAATTCCTGGGGCTGAACTTGTCTCACGGTGGACACCTGTCCCACGGTTCTCCCGTTAATTTTTCCGGGCTCATGTTCCAACCGTTGGAATATGGAGTAAAAGAAGACACCGGATATGTTGATTATGATATGATGGAAGAAGTAGCTTTACGCGAACGTCCGAAATTACTTATCGGTGGTGCCTCCGCTTACTCCCGCGAATGGGATTATGCACGTATGCGTAAAATTGCCGATGAAATCGGAGCTATCTTCATGATCGATATGGCACATCCCGCCGGGCTCATTGCAGCCGGCTTGCTCGACAATCCGTTGAAATATGCACATATCGTAACATCTACCACTCATAAAACCTTACGTGGACCACGTGGAGGTATTATCTTGTTAGGTAAAGATTTTGATAACCCATGGGGCAAAAAGACACCTAAAGGCGAAATCAAGAAAATGTCGGCTTTGCTCGATTCTGCAGTATTCCCAGGTGTACAGGGAGGCCCGCTCGAACATGTAATCGCAGCCAAAGCCGTATCATTTGGAGAAGCATTACAGCCCGAATACAAAGAATATCAAACCCAAGTAAAGAAAAACGCTGCCACCATGGCTGCCGCATTTATCGACAAAGGGTACAAAATTATTTCAAACGGAACCGACAATCACTGTATGTTGATAGACCTCCGCACCAAATTCCCCGAACTGACAGGTAAAGTGGCCGAAAAAGCATTGGTACAGGCAGACATTACTGTAAACAAGAACATGGTACCGTTCGACAGTCGCTCACCGTTCCAGACTTCGGGTATCCGTGTCGGAACACCGGCAATTACTACTCGCGGGGCAAAAGAGGATCTCATGCTCGAAATAGTAGAAATGATAGATACAGTTCTTTCCAATCCGGAAAGTGAAAGTGTCATCAAATCTGTAAGAGAAAAAGTAAACGAGACCATGAAAGCTTATCCTCTATTTGCCTATTAATTATTTTGTTTGCTAATCAATTCCCCTCAAGGAAAGTGACACGTTATAGGCATTTTCCCTGAGGGGAATTTTTATTCTCTCCCCTACCTCAAAAACCGGATTATCCCGGCTTGTCAAAATAGAACACCCCTCCTTTTCGAAAGGAGGCGAAAATACAAAACCCTCGCACAGCGTCTTTTCTCAGTGAAAATAGTATTTCATTAATCAAAGAACATATAAGTATATTTTTCGCACAAAAGAAAAAAATAACTCGGCAAATAGAAAATAAAAATATATGATTTTTAACACCATATTTACATTCAATCTATTTTATTTATCATTCTAAATTGTTTTAGAACCAGAATTAAATAGAAAGAAACTAATTTATGGCTACATTAAAAGTAAAATTTCGCGAATCCAGCGTTCCCGGCAAACCGGGGACCATCTTCTATCAAGTAAGACATGAAAAAAAGACCATTCAAATTGCGACACGCCTGCACCCTTTTCCCGAGCAGTGGGTCAGTATCACCGAAGGACCCGCTACATCCGATATCGAAAATAAAAAAAACTTGACTTACATACATCGGGTAATCGATGCCGATACTGCATTGCTCGATAATATCATCCGTGAGTTTGAACAGACCGGTAAAAAATATACCGTACACGATATTGCCGATAGATTTCGCTCACCACAATGTCAAACGCATGTTCTCACATTTTTCAAAGAACAAATCACCTTTCTATCCATGAGCAACCGGTTAGGTACAGCCCGTAACTACCTACGCACGATGAATAGCTTTTCCTCCTTTCTCCACGGTGACGACATCCCCTTCAAGCTTCTCACAGAAGAACTCATTTTTGAATACGCCGAATGGTTACAACTAAAAGGAGTCAAACGCAACAGTTCCTCATTTTATATGCGTGTCCTGCGGTCAGTCTACAATAAAGCTGTTCGCAAACACTTTGCACAACAAACTTTCCCCTTCCAGAATGTATATACCGGAGTCGATAAAACCAAAAAACGCGCAATAAACGAAGATGTCATTTTACAGTTGTATCAGATGAAAATATCATCACCATCACTCGCATTGGCCCGGGACCTGTTCATCTTCAGCTACTGCATGCGCGGAATGGCTTTCGTCGATATGGCTTTTCTCCGTCACAAAAATATTCGGGGAGGTTTTATTCACTACACCCGACGGAAAACAGGGCAGCAGCTTTCCGTACATATAGAACCCTGCATACAGGAAATTATAGACCGTTATTCATCCCAAGCCGAGCAGACACCCTATCTCTTGCCCATCCTGACCTCCGAAGACCCTGTCAGGTCTTTTTCTCAATACCAGACTGCATTAGGGTACTACAACCGGCAACTGAAACAGCTCTCTCAAATGCTCCGACTGGATATATCACTATCGTCCTACTGTGCCCGACACTCTTGGGCCACTGCAGCCCGCAACCATAATATCCCCCTCTCTGTCATCAGTGCCGGTATGGGACACACATCAGAAAGGACAACACAAATTTATTTAGCAAGTTTGGAAAATTCGGTTATAGACCGGGCCAACCAAAATATTATTGCTTTCTTAAAACCTGTTTAGAAGCCTGTCGTACTTTTGTACGGCTGATCCTAAGACTCTTACAGAAAAAAGTAAAAAACTATCTATAAAAGCAAAAATTGGCAAAAATTATATTTACAAAAAATTTAAAACAGACTTTTTTGATATAAAAAATAAAAGTGCGATTTCTAACAAAGAGATATTATAAATAGTCAATATATTAATAATCAATTACATAATAGGCATTTCATTCTGATTTTTATAGATTGTATTACATTTTGGTTTATTAAATTTATTATAAAAAAGCCTTTTAGATATAGAATGAATAGATAAATAAACTAATGTTTTTTTGATATTATTTCAAATTATAAATATTTAATAATTAATACATTATAAGTATTAAAATATAATTTTATACAAAAAGAAATATCTTACGATTGCATAAGTCATACAAAAAATGTACTTTTGCAAAAAGTTAGTAACATCTCTTTGTTAGAAACGACACAGTTTATAGTTATTAATACAAAAGCAGCATCTAAATACTTGAAATATAGAAAATTACAATATATTTCAGGAGCCAAAGATATAATTATTTTGTATATAAAAACATAATATTTTATATAGAATATTAAACACACAGCAATAATGGAGTATAACAATAACAAACAAGATTTGGTTTGGTTCGCAATGAGTGCTCCTTATTGCAGGGAATTAGAAGCAAAACGTTTGCTTGACAATCGCTCTATCGAAAACTTCATTCCAATGTGTTATAAAGTATCTGTCAAGCAAAACAAGAAAACCAGAGTATTGGTACCGGCTATACACAATCTCATATTTGTACGTACAACTCGCACAATTATTAAAGAGACCAAAAGGCAGATATCGATTCTCCAATATATCACCCGGACAGATAATGGGAAAAACATTCCCGTTATTGTGCCCGATATGCAAATGCAGCAATTCATCACTGTATCTAAAACAAATAGCGAACAGCTTATTTACCTAAGACCGGAAGAAATCAATCTGAAAAAAGGTACACGGGTACGCATACTCGGAGGGACGTTCGATGGTGTCGAAGGAATCTTTGTAAAAATAAAAGGTATCCGAAGCCGGAGAGTAGTCGTAGTGATACCGGGAATTACCGCCGTAGTCACAGCCGAAATCCAACCCGACTTGATCGAAGTCATATCTCAATCTTGAAACAAAAACCAAAAAGAAAGTTGCCCGTTCTCTTTGGAAAACACAAGGTAGGGAATACAGTACCGATATTAGCGTAACAATCCGCTAAAAAATATAAACAAATTCCATATATTATGTATTTTTGGATCATCAACATTAGCTTAGTATTTTTACTCTGCGTTTTCTTTGCAGGAATACTCATTCCGAAAATATTGCTTATTTCTTTCCGGAAAAAACTGTTCGACGTTCCTGACGAACGTAAGATTCACACTAGTATTGTCCCCCGGTTAGGCGGTATCGCATTCAAGCCCGTTATCTTTTTCTCCATCGCATTGCTGTTAGGAGTAAATCTTATCTTGGGGCGACCGGAAATCTTCGCTGAGTTAGAAGCCAATGTAGCGGAACTCTCTTTTGGATTCTGCACGGTTATGATTCTCTACCTGGTAGGAATGGCCGACGACCTCATCGGTGTACGCTATCGGGCCAAATTCGTCGTCCAGATTTTATGCGCTGTATTATTCATTGCCGGAGGCGTATGGATAGACAATCTGTATGGTATCTTCGGTATCTCCGATTTGCCTGCATGGATAGGTTATCCCCTTACCATACTGGTAGTGGTATTCATCATCAATGCCATCAATCTCATCGACGGTATCGACGGACTGGCATCTGGATTAAGCGGTGTGGCCTTGCTCTCCTACGGATTGGCATTCATGCACTTGCAGCAATATATCTATGCCATGTTGTCATTTGCTACATTAGGAGTACTCGTCCCATTCTTTTACTACAATGTTTTCGGGAATCCGGAACACGGCAGGAAAATCTTTATGGGAGATACCGGCAGCCTGACCATAGGCATCATGCTGTGTTTCCTCAGTATCAAACTCTCTCTCTATACACCTACCCGGGATACATTCCTGTACAATCCGGCAGCCTTGGCCTTCTCCCCCCTGATGATTCCATGTCTCGATGTAGTCAGGGTATTCATTCACCGTATCCGGATGAAGAAGAATCCTTTCATGCCGGACAAGAGCCATATACACCACAAATTGCTCGCGCTCGGTATGCCGCAGCGTAAAGCCATGGTCACTATCGTATCTCTATCCCTTATATTTTCGTTGTGCAATGTCGTATTATCCCAATACATCAATATAAACCTGTTGTTAATCATGGATATTCTTGTATGGACCGGAGCCAACATCTGGCTGACCAACAAAATAGAACACAGGAACCTGAATCCCAATTATCGATAATATAATTTATTTATAAAAAAACAGTCATAAAATCATGCGTATTATCCATATTTTATTCATACCGATAATTATAGCACTTCTTTGCTCATGCAATTCTTCAAAACAAGTCTGTTATTTTCAGGATATGCAGCCGGGAGTCAAAGAAACAATCATATCTCCCCAAGAGATAAAAATTCAACCCGAGGATAAAATATCTATCTTGGTCAACAGCAAAGACCCTCTATTAACTAACTTATTTAATTTACCAATTATATCCCGACAAATCGGGCAAGGAAACAATTCTTCAACCGGAACCAACCAAGGTCTTTCCGGTTATACTGTCGATACAGATGGAAATATAGATTTCCCCGTATTAGGAAAAATACACGTAGCCGGTATGAAACGGGAAGAGATTGCTTCCTACATCAAAAACGAACTTATTTCAAAGAATCTGGTCAAAGACCCGGTCGTTACCGTAGAGTTTATGAATCTTGCCATATCAGTCCTGGGTGAAGTCAGTAAACCGGGAAGATACAACATAGACCGGGACAAAATAACCCTGCTCGATGCTATCAGTATGGCAGGAGACCTCACCATATACGGCAAACGGGATAACGTATATGTCATGCGTAATGAAGAGGGAAAACAGACGAGCTATCGGGTCAACCTGCTGTCTGCTCAAGATGTATACTCCTCACCGGCCTATTATCTGCAACAAAACGATGTGATATATGTAGAGCCCAATTCCGTTCGTGCCCGCCAGTCCACAGTCAACGGGAACAACGTTCGTTCTACTTCATTCTGGATATCTCTGGCTTCTTTGTTAACGACCATAACCGTATTATTTGTAAAATAATTATTCTTTATCATAATATGTCTGCAACAGCAAATAACCCGAAACAAACCGACGATTTCATTAGTATACAAGATTTACTATATCTGTGCCTGTCCAAATGGTATTGGTTTGCTATCTCATTGGCTATAACATTGGCAATTGCCGTTCTATATATCAAGATGACACCGCCTACCTATGTCAGAACGGCATCCATCCTGATAAAAGAGGATACCAAAGGTGGCTCTTTATCCGGAGATGTAAGCGGGTTATCCGATATAGGTTTGTTCCAAACCAATACCAATGTCAATAACGAAATTCTCTCTCTCAAGTCTCCGGCTATTATGCTCGATGTGGTAAAGCGATTGCATCTGGACATAAACTATACCATTCCGGGAAGTTTTCACGATAAAGTGATATACGGTACCAACCTGCCGATAACCGCTTCCTTTATCGATTTGCCCGACAACGAAACGGCACAATGCTCTGTATCTCTGCTCGCTGATAATCTGATAGAGGTATATGACTTCCAACTGAACGGTGAAATCTGCGAAAATGCACAAAAAATAAAAGGCAATTTACAAGATACCCTCTCTACTCCTGTCGGAAAACTCGTAATCACCCCGACAAAATATTATAACGGAAAAACAGATACGCCTATTCAGGTCAGCAAATCAAATACATTATCTACAGCCAGCGGGTACGCTCAACATCTGTCCGTCTCTTTAAGTGAAGAAAAAAGCACGGTGGTCGACCTCTCGTTTTCCGATGTATCTACCCAACGGGCAGAAGATGTACTGAATACACTTATCTCTGTTTATAATGAGAACTGGGTCAAAGATAAAAACCAGATAGCCATCAGTACCTCCATGTTTATCAACGACCGTCTGGCAGTTATCGAGCAAGAACTGGGCAATGTCGATGAAGATATTTCATCTTTCAAGAGTAAAAACCTGTTACCCAATGTCGAGGCAGCATCCAGCATGTATATGCAGCAATCGAGCGAAGCGACATCCCAATTACAGGTATTGAACAACCAGTTATATATGGCTCGTTATATCCATAACTATATGACAAGCAACAATGGCAAAAACCAGCTTTTACCGGCCAATTCCGGTATCGAGAATCCAAGTATAGAAAACCAGATATCCGAATACAATACAGCCCAGTTGCAACGAAACAATCTAGTCGCCAACAGTAGCGAGCAAAACCCCTTGGTAATCGACCTCGACCAGTCCCTACAATCGATGCGCAAAGCCATTATCACCTCTATCGATAATCTTATCGTCACCTTGAATGCCCAAATAAAAAGCGTGCAACAGGAAGAACAACAAACCACCTCGCGTATTGCAGCCAGTCCCACACAGGCAAAATACCTGTTATCGGTAGAGCGTCAACAAAAGGTTAAAGAAGCTCTCTATTTATTTCTACTGCAAAAGCGGGAGGAAAACGAACTTTCTCAGGCATTTACGGCATATAATACCCGTATCATCACTCCCCCGTATGGTAAAATGATACCGACCGACCCGGTCAAAAAGAATATCCTGATGGTAGCCATTGCACTTGGTCTGCTTATTCCCGTTGTCATTATTTTCATTATGGAAAATATGAATACCCGGGTTCGGGGTAAGAAAGATATAGAAAACCTGACTTTACCCTTCGTTGGAGAAATCCCCCTTTCCTACCGTAAAAAGAAACGATTACCATTCCGCAAACCACAACCAGAATCATATTCCATTGTAGTCAAGGAAAAGAACCGGAATGTCATCAACGAGGCCTTCCGGGTAGTCCGCACCAATCTGGAATTTATGCAAGGAAAAAATGGTCATTCCCCCATAATTATGGTTACCTCCATGAATCCCGGTAGTGGAAAGACTTTCATCACCATGAATCTGGCTACCAGTCTGGCCATCAAAGGGAAAAAAGTATTGGCTATCGACCTCGATTTACGAAAAGCCTCGTTAAGTACCTACATCCAGTCTCCGGGAAAAGGTGTTACCAACTACCTTATCGGTCAGGTCAATACCTACGATGAGGTCATCGTAAAAGGAAAGAACCATCCCAATCTGGATATCCTGCCCGTAGGAACCATCCCTCCTAACCCGACAGAATTATTATTTGAAAATCATCTCGAACAGATGCTTTCGGAGTTGAAAAATCAGTACGATTACATCTTTATCGATTGTCCTCCGGTAGAAATCGTAGCAGATACTTCCATTATCAACAAATATGCAGACCAAACACTGTTTGTCATCCGGGCAGAATTACTGGAACGAACCATGTTGCCCGAAATAGAAAAATTCTACCAAACTCATAAATACAAAAATATGTTTCTTTTGCTTAACGGCACAACCGATGCCTATACCCGCTATGGATACCATAAGTATGGTTACAGATACGGATATCATTATGGATATGGTTCCGGATATCATAATAGTTCTGATGAAAAATAAAAAATATACAAAACAAATATTATACCCCTAATCCAATATAGTTTTGATTTAGAATTTAGTCAATTCTAAAAAATAAATAATAATAGTAGATGAAAGATTACAAAATAGCTGTAGCCGGAACAGGTTATGTAGGACTTAGTATAGCTACTCTCCTAAGTCAACATCATCAAGTAACAGCAGTGGATATAATTCCTGAAAAAGTAAACTTGATAAATCATCATGAATCACCCATACAAGATGAATATATCGAAAAATATCTGAAAGAGAAACCATTGAACCTTACTGCCACATTAGACGGAAAAAAGGCTTACAGCGATGCTGATTTCGTAATTATCGCAGCACCGACCAATTACGACCCGGTAAAAAACTATTTTGATACTTCCCATGTGGAAGAAGTTATCAACTTAGTTAAAAGCGTAAATCCTCATGCCATTATGGTTATCAAGAGTACTATTCCGGTAGGTTATACAGAAAGTGTGCGCAAAAAATTAAATACCGAAAATGTAATTTTCTCTCCTGAATTTTTACGGGAAAGTAAAGCTCTATATGATAACCTCTATCCCAGTCGTATCATTGTGGGCAGACCGGAAGGTGACATTCGTTTAGATGAAGCCGCACATACTTTTGCTTCCTTACTGCAAGAAGGTGCGATAAAAGAAAATATCGATACGCTTTTTATGGGTTTGACCGAAGCCGAAGCAGTGAAATTGTTTGCCAATACTTATTTAGCTCTTCGCGTCAGTTATTTCAATGAATTGGATACTTACGCCGAAATGAAAGGTCTGAATACGCAGGACATTATCAATGGAGTAAGTCTCGACCCTCGCATCGGCACGCACTATAATAACCCTTCATTCGGATATGGAGGCTATTGCCTACCCAAAGATACCAAGCAGCTGCTTGCTAATTATGCGGATGTACCCGAGAATTTGATACAAGCTATAGTAGAAAGTAACCGTACCCGTAAGGATTTTATAGCTGACCGCGTATTGAATAAAGCTGGATACTATGATTATTATAATCGAGGAGACTTTAATCCCAAAGAAGAAAAAAAATGTGTTATTGGCGTTTACCGTTTGACCATGAAATCGAACAGTGACAACTTCCGTCAATCTTCCATCCAAGGTGTAATGAAACGCATTAAAGCAAAAGGTGCGGAGATTATTATTTATGAACCAACATTAGAGAATGGTAGCACTTTCTTTGGTAGCAAAATAGTAAATGATTTGGCTATATTCAAGTCACAAAGTCAAGCCATTATAGCCAATCGCTACGACGCCTGCCTAGACGATGTACAAAAGAAAGTGTATACCCGTGATATATTCCGTTGCGACTAATACTATTCAATAGCAGCAATTAATATATAGATACTACAATAATACATTTAAGTTTTCCGCCTACATTGTATTCCGAAAATACGTCAAGGGAAATATTAAATAATAAATGAAAAATATATCTGAACTCAAAAACAAAGGACTGAAAAGTAGTGCATGGAATTTCTTAAATCTACTGACTAATCAATTAAGGAACTTCATTGTCACACTCATATTGGCTCGCTTGCTTACTCCTGCCGACTTCGGCCTTGTGAGCATGGCGATGGTACTGAATGCCATTTTAGATTTCTTTGTTGATTTCGGGTTCAGCAGCGCTATTATCCGAAAAGAAAAGATTACAGAAGTAGAAACCTCCACTGTGTTTTGGCTCAATATTGGTATTGGAGGTATCTGCACATTGCTAACGTTTTTATGCGCCCCTGTTTTTGCTTGGTTTTACGAGATGCCTCAGTTGGAGAACGTGGTACTCGTAACATCTTGGTCATTCTTCATAAGTTCTTTCGGAACTTTACAAACTGCATTGTTTCAACGAACATTGAATTTCCGTGCTCCGTTTAAAGCTCGACTAATTTCAAGTATAGCATCAGGCATTTTGGGAATAATCCTTGCTATATGTGGATTTGGTGTTTGGGCATTGGTATTTTCCAATCTTTTAGGATGGCTGCTTTATTCAATTTCCATTTGGATGATGTCCACATGGAGACCACAATTTGTTCTTAAGCTCAGGGATGTGAGTGAAATGGTTTCTTTCGGTTGGAAAATAACACTTTCAACTCTTATAAATAGAGTTTTCAAGCAGATGGATACGCTCATTATCGGTAAAATATACTCTGCTGCATCTCTAGGCCTTTTCAACCGCGCACAATCACTTAACCTTCTTGTTATTGACTACTCCTTTTCATCTATACGCAGTGTGATGCTACCCACTCTTAGCAAATTACAGAACGATGAAGAAGCCCTAAGATACAGTGTACTTAAGTTGCTTAATGTGATATCTTTCCTGACATTCCTCTTTTCCGGATTGGTGTATGTGTGTGCTGATGACCTTATTTTATTGCTTTATGGAAACCAGTGGGAAGGAGCAATAGAGATATTCCGAATTCTAGGTCTATTTTCCATATCGTTGTGTCTGCCTGTTGTCTTTGACTCTGTGATGACTGTAGCAAATAGGATGAATATGTATCTATGGAGCAGTGTCTTGCGTAGCAGTATGCTTATCTTTGCCATCCCATTCGGTATTTACTATGGTTTAACGGCATACGTTTGGGCAATTTCAATTATTGGAATAATTAAACTCATACCTACATTATTTACCACAAGAAGTTGTATTGGATTACCTATTAGGTCTCAACTTACAGCTATTATGCGATATGCTCTACCTTTCTTAATTCCTCTTGTTATATGGCATTTCATTATGTTCCAAACAGAATACCATATAGTAAATATCCTAGTAAAAAGCCTCTTTTTCACGGTCATTTATATAATGCTCAATTTTATCATGCGCAATGAAGGCTATGCAACCTGCAAAGGGTTAATTATTCAAGTTATCAATAAAAAGTTTAAACGAAACGAAAAGATATGATAAGGCTATTAAAACGTATTATCTACAAAATAAAGGAAACTAACTGGAAGTATAAATTGCAAGGTTCAGATGTGAGAATACAAGGAGAAATAATTACCCCCCCCAATAACCATATAACTATCAAAAAATCAGCAATTTACGTAGACTATAATTCAACGATTATCCTGCACGAAGGGGTACGATTAGAGGGTATCGGGCTGTGGGTGACAAATGGCGGTAGGGTAGAAATTGGGGCACATAGCTTCCTTGAACGCAGCAGCAATGCCACGAAGCCAGAATATATCGTTAATAGTGGTGTGTTACGAGTGGCAGACCACACTAAGTTAGCTTGCCAGCGATTATGGATACGCTTCGGTGGCAGTATTGAAGTAGGGCAATACACCAACGTGAACCCTGGCAGTGAAATTCGCGCTGACGAGAAAGTCATCATCGGCAGTTACTGTCAACTTAGTTACAATCTACGTATCTGGGATACCAACACTCACTGTATTTACTCCCCTGAAAAACGCAATCGGCTGACACGAGACTATTTCCCGCGTTTTGGTTATGAATACGAGCGACCACGCACAGCCCCAGTGGTGATAGGCGATGGCACATGGATAGGCGAGCGAGCGTCAATACTAAAGGGCACAACACTTGACGAGAATGTGATAGTGGGTTACAACACCACTATTGCAGGTAAGCATATTCCCCGCCAGAAAACCGTTGTGCAAGGAATAGAACTGAAAATCATTTAATTCCATAAAATTAATGACAACAACTCCAAAAGTATCAATACTTATCCCATGCTACAATTCAGAGCGGTTCATTGCCGAAACCCTCGACAGTTGCATCGAACAGACATACAACAACATCGAGATTATTGTAGTAGACGATGGATCAACCGACCACTCCCTTGCTATTGTTCATGACTACAAAAGTAAAGACGGACGTGTAAGAGTCATCAGTCAGCCCAATGCAGGAGCTTGCAAAGCGAGAAACAGCGCACTCGAACATTCAACAGGAGAATATGTAATGTTTCTCGATGCAGATAATGTGATTTCTACTAACAAAATAGAAATACAATTAATCAGGCTTATAGAAGCATCTGATAAAATGGCTGTTGCAACGTGCGTGTGGGATAGATTCTACAACGACATAAATGAGGCTACTTTCCCCAAACAAATGGTTTATAGGGACTATGATACTGGTTTTGATATGCTACTTGACCTATGGAATTGTTCTGAGATGTATGAAACAGCATGCTATCTATTAAGCCGCACACTTGCTTTGAAAGCAGGAAAATGGGATGAAAGTTTGCGTAAAAATCAAGACGGAGAATATTTCTCGCGGGTGCTGATGTTTGCCACTAAAGCTCTCTTTTGCCCTGAAGCAAAATTGTACTATCGCACTGGAGAATATGACAGCGTGAGCAAGGGCAATTCCAAAGCAAAAATAGAGTCATACCTCAAAAGTTTGATGCTCTATAAAAAGAATGCTTTGGTGCATGAAAATTCCGAGCGAGTGAAAAATGCTTTAGCACATAATTTTAGTTTGTTCATGTATTTATATTATGATCAATATTCCGATTTGTGTCAAAAAGCCAAACATGAATTGTCAGATATGAATATGCATGTATTACCATCAGGTACAAAACGAGCTAAAATTATATCTCGTCTTATCGGTACAGAGAACTTTCTAAAGCTAAGGAAATTAATATTAAATAGGTAAATAGATACAGACATGGAACGTAAGTTGCACATTTTGTCAATTGGTGGATTTTCAGGATTAGGCGAAAGTAACACATGTCTACAACGTAACCGTATTTTACAAACATTTGGAGAAGTTGACCAAATTGACACCACAGCTGTCCCATTCAATTTGTGGTATCGTAGTTGTAACAAATTGTTCCAATGGGGATTACCTATATCATTACCAGACCTATGTGGAGCAAACAAACAGATAAAAGAAAAGATTCACAGAAATAAATATGACATTATCTGGATTGACAAAGGCATCATAATAAACGAAGACAGTTTCATTGCTATAAAAAAATATGCGCCTCAAGCCAAATTAATAGGGTATTCACCCGACTATATGTGTGCCAGACATAACCAAACAAAAGCGTTTCTTGCTTCTCTAAAATTCTATGATGTATATGTTACTACAAAATCTTACTCAGTTGATGAATTAAAGATACTTGGTTGCAAAGATGTGTATTTTGTTGGTAATTCTTATCAAGAAGGATTTCATAGGCCATATGTGCTCACAGCTGACGAACAGAAAAAATATGGTTGTGCTGTCGGTTTCATAGGTGCATGGGAAAAAGAACGCAGTGATTCTATCATTTATCTTGCAGAAAATGGGATTAAGGTGAGAATCTGGGGAAGTAAAGAATGGGAAGATATTTGTACATGTCACGAAAACATAGAGTTTAGGGGTAAAGAATTACTTGATGAGACTTATTGTAAGGCCATCTGTGGTTGTAAAATTTCACTGTGTTTTTTGCGTAAAATAAACCTTGATTTACAAACCACCAGAAGCGTTGAAATTCCTGCGTGCGGAAGTTTCATGTTAGCAGAACGGACAAAAGAACATCTTGCCATGTTTGAAGAAGGAAAAGAAGCAGCTTATTTCTCCTCTAACAAAGAACTGTTAGAAAAATGTCGCTATTATTTGACACATGAAGAGGAGCGTAAACAAATAGCTGCAGCAGGGCATGAACGTTGTACAAATTCGGGATATTCCAATTACGACAGAATTAGGGCAATCATTGATTATGCACTTAACAAAAAATAATCCACTTATCACGATAATCATTCCGGTATATAATGCCGAAAAGTTAATTGCTGGATGCATCGAATCTATTATACAACAGAATGTTGAATATTGGAACTTAATATTAGTAAATGATGGTTCTTCTGATAAATCGGGGGAAATATGTCAAGAATATGCTCAACAAGACTGTCGCATCACTGTAATATACCAATCCAATGGTGGTCCCGGAAAAGCTCGTAACACAGGCATAAATGCTTGCAAAACACCGTGGTTTACATTCGTCGATGCCGATGATAAATTATTGCCTACTTATTTGGCAAATTTTCACGTAGAAAATTGTAAAAATGAAACTATACTAAGTTGTCAAGGCTTGAAACGCGTAGATCTTCAAGGGCACCAACTCGGGGAGGAATATAGTTTTAACGACTCAGTTTATGCCGATGAAAATTTTTTAGAAAAGGCTTTCTGTAAAGAAGGTTTATACAATTATGGACAATCTGTCGGAAAGCTATACAACAAATCAGTCTGTGACAAACATAACATTAGATTAAATACAGATATTAGGTGGAGCGAAGATCATTTATTCTATTTACAATATTTACTATGGGTAAAAGAAATACACACCCATGCGGGTTGTCTATACCTATATCAGTTTGCTCTTGGACAAAATACGCTCACACACAGACACCTTCCTTACACCGAAGCGTTAAATATATTTAAATATTTGTATCCAGCGGCAAATGCAGTAGTGCAAAAATTTGGGCTAGAAAATTCTCCAGTCATATCGCAAATAAACTACCATTCAGTGACCGCCTGTTTCTCAAATATATTGCAAAATTTATATAGAGAAGAAACTAATAGATACATACGTATATCGGTACTTGAAAAGCTACGTTCCGACATGAAGCTATTACAAAAAAAATATAAACCCAATGGGATCTCAGGTAAACTACTGAAGCCAATGTTACTATATTCTCCTTTATCATTATTAGATATTATACTTTCAAAAATCATCTGTAAAAAATGAGAATTTTGTATATTTATCGCGAAAAAGAAAAAAATGAACATAGCATCGAAGCTGTCTTTGACACAGTTGCTGAAACATTGAAAGATTTCGGTCACTATGTCCATAAATGGTATAAGCCCGTATCTTGGCGACAGACATTTCGAGAAATATGGCAACTCCGCAAGGAAGGATATGACATTTACCATATCACAGGTGATATAAATTATCTATGGCTGTTCTTCCCATGGAAAAAAACAACTATGACCTGCCATGACATAGGTATGTATAAAAATAACCCTAAATCAATTATTCGTATATTATATGTTTTTATAAGTTTTATTTCTTCTGCTATCTTCCTCAAAAAAATAACCGCAGTCAGCGAACTCACCAAAAGTGATTTAACAAATATCCTCCATATCAATCCACAAAATATATGTGTAATACCCAATCCGCTATCTCTACCTGTAAAAAAGTGTCCTAAGCCATTTAATAAAGATTGCCCTGTTATTCTTCAAATCGGAAGCGGTTGGCACAAAAACTTGCAGGGTCTTATAGAGAGTGCACAAGGAATAAAATGTCACCTCGATATCATAGGGCAACCTGAAGAAGCTGACATTACACGCATGAATGATTATAGAATAAGTTATACAATTTCACATCACATTCCGGCAGAAGAGGTCGTGCAAAAGTATGAAAAATGCGATATTTTGTATTTTGTTTCACGCTCTGAAGGTTTTGGTATGCCAATTATTGAAGCACAAACTGTAGGACGTGTGGTTCTAACAAACAAAACAGAACCGACTAAAAGTGTTGCCGGTGGAGCTGCTTTGTTATTTGGCTCAGAAGACTATCAAGCTATACACAAGGGAATCTTACAAATAATCAATGATGATGCTTTACGTGAAAAAATGATTGAGGATGGATATAAAAATTCAGCGAATTACCAGCCTATCAAAATAGGCAAACTGTATGAACAATTTTATAAACATATTTTTAATCTTGACTAATGGTAATATCTGAAAAAAGAATAAATATGGGAATGAATATCATATTATCAATTATGATATCCATTATTTATTTACTTATGCATAGCACAGGATATTATGATTTTAGCCTACGTTTTATGGTTGCCATCGGTTTAATACCTGTTGCTAGTGTTGCCATTTTACTGTTACAAACGGCAGAAATCCGCATTGCTGTTATCACATTGGTCTTATATCAGACATGGAATATGTTTTTAGAACCATACACATGGGACTTACCTGTAAAATCAATTTATCGTATATTTAGTAGTGACGATTTTCCAATGATGGCATTATGCAGTACATTATCAATCTGGATGTTATATTTTGGCTTTCTATATGGAATGCACAAGATAAAATCAAAATCTTTATTGACTGAAAATTATCTAAATATCAGGCAGATAGAAAAATTGCTCGTATATATGATTATTGGTGGCTTGGTCTTACAACTAACGCAAATGATTATTTCCGCATTGAGAATACCTTTCGGTTTTTTAGGACTTATTGAAACCATGTTACCATCCACAGTCGGTGCTGTTGCAGTACTTTACTGGTTGAGAGGGGGACGAAAAATTATATATTTAATTCTGACAATAGTCTATGTGGCTTATTACTTCGTATATTATGTTGGGGGAACTTTGTTCATATATTCGATTTTTTTAATAGCTGCACCCACTGTAATATATATCGTGGAGAGGAAAAAAATACCATATATGACTGTTTTTACAGTAGCGATATTATTACTACCGATTTATCTTTCTCGGCATACATATCGAAATGAGGGACTATATTCCAGTGGTACCGAACGTCTACTCATAGGTTGGAAAATTTTAGAAACAGAATATGCAAATGCCAATATATTACATTGGCAAGAACTTATTGATAAAGACAATCAGAACTATAATGTTGACAACCGCACTGAAGGAGTCACTTACTTAGCTACTATCATTAACCGCATAAACAATGGTACGTCCCAGTATGCGTATGGAGAAACGATTGCTTGGTTACCGACAATGTTTATCCCTCGTTTCTTAATTCCATTCCGACCAAGTCAAAATATGGGGGATAAATGGGCTATATATTACGGGGTGAAAGATGCTTCATGGAGAGCCAGTATTAATTTCCCGATGCTTTGTGAATTTTATGCCAACTTTGGATATTTAGGAATGATAATCTTGTCATTTTTCAATGGCATTTTTATTATATGGATGATGGGCAAATTCAATAACGGAATAGGGGATACCAATCTTATGTTACTCATTTTTGTAGTCACTAAAATTATCGTGATAGAGGCAAATGTCACTTTGGCATACGGTGCTATCCTACAAGTTATTACAATTTGTTGGTTGATAAAAAGATTTATTCTCAGGACTGCTTAACACTTATATGATGAATATATCCACAAAACAGAGTAATAAGATTAAAATCCTGTCATTCTGCTCGATTATATCCGTCGTGTGGATGCACGCCTATTACTTGGAAAGCGAAAGATGGCCTACCATGTATTTTGCACAAAAGTTTGTGGCATTGTTTGCCGACTTTGCAGTACCGTTGTTCTTCATCATATCTGGTTTCTTGTTCTTTGCTAATTTTAATGAAGTTGGTGGTACAACAAATTTCTTCATTTCTAAAATCAAAAAAAGGATGCGCACACTTATCTTGCCATACGTAATATGGTGTACATTGTTTATCGCAGAAATATTCATTATTGGATCATTTATTGATTTAAACACAGACTATTTTGCATATTGCAGACAGGGAAGTTGGTGGAATTTTCTATTGTATGTCTATTTTAAACCTGCAGCATTTCACCTTTGGTTTGTCAGGGATTTGTTTATAGTCATCCTGTGCAGCCCTATTATATATTTGTTTATAAGGTATTTGCCTATATATGTACAAGTCATTGGACTACTGCTACTGGGTGTGTTCCAATTTGTTCCAATGGTGTCATGGGGACTCTTTTGGTTCACGATAGGAGCGATGTTTTCTATAAACCAAAGAGAAATTTTTTATTTTATAAAGCCTAAATTGGCGATTTTGTGCCTGATAGCGTTTTGTGTGGTTGTTGCCAGCTTTGTCATATTTGACATATCACTTGCAAGCAATCAATATTATGCAGCACCAGTTATCTTGTTGGGGGTTATAGGGATATGGAAAGGAAGCGACTGTGTGTGTACATTCACATCTATCAAATCCATATCGCACTACACATTCTTTATTTATTGCTCACATATTCCCTTGCTGAATATCGTAAAAACAATAATATATCCACGACTTTTAGAATCATCTATTGGCTGTACATTAGGCTTTTTTTTGTCGCCCATGATTACAATCTCAATATGCCTAATGGTAGGAAAGCTATTACTGTCGATAGCTCCCTCGATTTATCGTATTCTATCTGGAGGTAGGTAATATGATGCGCAAGCCCGAATTTGACATTATGAAAGGGATATTGATAGTACTGGTAGTTATAGGCCACACCTCAATACGCCTCCCATACATTGACCTGTTTTGGTTCCACATGCCTACATTCTTTATGATCACAGGATATTTATCCCAAAGATGGGTATCATTCAACGACACTGCATATCTGCGCCACAAGGCTTTTCAATTGCTTGTTCCGTACCTCAGCTACAGCATTTTATTATTCCTATTCATTGGATACTCCCCTTTATGGAAATATATGCTCAAAGTATTCCTTGGCGGAACATTAAATATAACACCTTTCAGTTACCCTTTTTGGTATGTAAATACTCTTCTTGTGGCATTGGTTGCATTCGGGCTGATTAAACAGTTAACGCAAAGCCTCCAATTGCTGCTAATAGCCTCACTATACCTCATTGTTCATCTGATGACCTATTGGGATTTTCACCCACCAGTTCCATGGGGTATTGACAATGCAATGGGGGCATTAGTCTTCATCTACATTGGTGATAAATTCAAGGTTTATAAAACACAGAAATGGCACTACTCTCTCCTGTGTGTGCCCGTTTTATTTACATTTATTAACAAATGGGGGGGGGTAAATTATAGAATTAATATGGCAAGCATAGAATATAACCATCTAATACTTGACCTCTTGGTGCCATGTATATTTGCGTTTGCCATATATTTATTATGTATGTACTTAAAAAAGTGGAAGTATATTACCTACTTCTTTTCAGTATTAGGGCATAGTAGTTTGACAATATACTTTACCCATGCGGCCTTGTTGTATGTGTTAGCTCCTCTCATAGGGCAGCCCATTGCTGTCGCGTGCTGCTTAATTGCAGGAGCATTGTTTCAGCATATATTCACAAGGTTCAATATTACAAGAACATTGTTTCTAGGGAATATGAAATAAATAAAAACTATATACAGGTTTGATATGAAATTAATTATAAATGCCGATGACTGTGGTAAGAACAAAGAAGTGAATGCTGCCATTAGTCACTTTATCGAAACTGGAAAAATTACCAGCACTACAGTCATGGCTAATATGGATGACTTGGAGGGAGCCTCCCGACTTTTTGACGAATATCAGGATAGTATTTCTTTCGGGATACACCTCAATCTGACAGAAGGACATCCTTTGCGATATAGTCAGGAGTTACTTGACAGAGGTTACTATAAGGAAACGGCTAATGTTGCTGGAGAAAAAGGTAATATTTACCTAAATATTAATCAATTACGAAACAAAATAATTAGTACAAGTATACAGAAAGAATTGGAAAAAGAACTTTGCGCCCAGATAGAAAAGGTCTTAGATTATGGAATACGGATTTCACATATTGATAGCCATCATCACATACACACTAGTTTGCTGATGCTACGAATGATGCCAAAATTAGCGAAACGATACGGCATACATAAAATGAGGCGTATGAGAAATTATGTACCCTCTGCTTCATGGACAAATATGGCTCTACGCGACCTGTGGAAACAGTTAATAAAGTTACAGAATCACCGAATAGTTATGACTGACTATTTCGGAATTTATGAAGAATGGTATGACAACGGCAAACAAATTCTTCATGAAAATACAGTACTAGAACTTATGTGCCACCCAGGAGGGGCTTATTCTGAAGAGGAGTGTAAACTGCTAGAAACTGATTTCACTCAATTGGCGAATGTAGAACTAGTTAATTATAATATGATTGGATAATGGACGTAACATATAAGTTTTTAACTGCGGAGGAATTTCACTCACCGGAATATGTAAAATTACAGAACAAGATACATGGTAAAAATGGGCATGCATCCCGATTGAAACGTATGGAGCACTATGCAGCCATGGGAGATCTCCGTGTGATAGTGGCAATCATTGATGGGAAAATGGTGGGACAAGCTTCTGCATATAAAGTCAAGGCTATCATTGAGGGAAAAGAACAACCATTCTATTGGAGTTGCGATACTTTCTTGTTGCCCGAATCGAGGGGGTATGGTATGGGAAAACACTTGCAAAACGAACTCCATAAGGTGTGCCCCAATTTTTCATCTGCATGGTATTCTCCGATTAATGGGATTATCAAGAGAAAATGCGGAGGATCAGATTTGATAGATTTGAAATTTACCTATTACCCTGTATCCAATTTTTGTGGGCTTATGTGGCAACTAGCGAGTACCAAATTGTTTAAGAAACAGTTAACTACCAACGCACATATCCCGTTCTTGTATTACAATCTGAATAAGTTATTCCACAAAAACAAGTTAAAGAAGTATGAAGTGGTAGAAATCCACTATTCCGATTTGGATGAGGAAATAGCCGAGTTTATGGAAAACTCTTTGAAAGATTATGATTTCCACATTAAGAGGAATCTGGACTTTTTAAAATGGACCTATGGGTGGAAGAAAGGGCGATATCACATGTTAGCAATTAAACGTGATGGAAGAATCGATGCTGTTGTTGCCTTCTCCAATGTTCACAACGCTACACATGTAATAGCTCGTTTCAAAGGGGTGTCGATATTAGACCTTGTTATCAGCCCAGACTCGCAATTGACAACCAAAGACGTACTCCTATATGTAATCCAGTACCACAAGGAACGAAAGGAAAAAATAGAGGGTGTAATTACTTTTGAACAAATGAATTACTTCCCGAAATTCATTTACCCTATACCATCTGTGCCCCTATTATCAACATACGGAAAGAAACTACAAAAAGGGTATATTTCATTCATAGATCAGGATATGGACCAATTATAAGCATTGAAATAAACAAGTCTCATTAATATGAAACTAGTGTTTTACTCGCTGATATTGAACAACCATCAAGCGAATGTGGCTGATGAGTTGTGGAAACTGACTAGGCATAGTTACTGCTTTGTGGAGCTTGCCAACTTACAAGCCGAGCATCGGAAAGGAGACTCGCACGACTATAGCGACCGGCCTTACTTGTTACGGGCTTGGCAGTCGGAAGAGGCTTATTCTCAGGCTATGGAACTGGTCCATACGGCCGAATGCTGTGTCTTTTCGGGAATACAAGCTTTGACTTTCCAAAAAGAAAGGATGAGATTAGGATTACTGTCGTTCGACATGAGCGAGCGATGGTTGAAAAGAGGTATTTTGAACTTGTTC
Source organism: Coprobacter secundus subsp. similis (assembly GCF_015097275.1). GTDB lineage: Bacteria > Bacteroidota > Bacteroidia > Bacteroidales > Coprobacteraceae > Coprobacter > Coprobacter secundus. The sequence goes on along the minus strand of NZ_AP023322.1, from coordinate 3,726,760 downwards.
TCACCAGCCATCTTAAAAATGTTCCTCTCCTATCATTTCGGAGGTTGGAGCAAGAAACCATTGTACAAACTTTGCTGCAGTGCATTTGCATCAGAAGACCAACATAAATTGTTCACCTATCGTGGACGCTGTTACAAATGGGGGTATTTCACCCGAGTGGAAAAAATTGATGTTGAAACATTCCCGGATGTTTCCACATCAAATATCACACCACTTATGTGGTGTTCAAGATATTTGATGTTGAAACATCCGGAACTACCGGTATTAATGGCTCGTCAACTCAAAAACAAAGGATATCGTTTTATGCTTGACATGTACGGGAGCGGAGAATATGAAATTCAGACACGACAACTTGCCAAAGAGTTGGATGTGGAAGATGTCATCTGTTTCATGGGTATTAAACCCAATAACGAACTGCTGAACGACATGCGAAGACACTGTATATTCCTATTCACAAGTGACAAAAACGAAGGCTGGGGTGCTGTGGCCAACGAAAGCATGACCAACGGGTGCGTGTTAGTAGCAAGTGATGGCATAGGTAGTTCCCCGTACTTGGTCAAAGACAAGCAAACGGGGCTGTTGTTCACCAGTCCCCAGACATCAAGTAGTTTCGGCCATCCCGATATTGCAGCTTTGAATTCTTTGTGCTCAAAAGTAGAGTTCCTGCTCGATAATCCCTGTGAGTGCAAAAAAATCCGACAACATTCCATTGCTCTGATGCAGGAACTATGGAATCCCCGTATTGCTGCCGAAAGGCTGTTGACTCTTATTGACCATCTGCAAAAAGGGAAAGACACTCCTTTTGTTGAAGGTCCTTGCTCAAAAGCATAAATACAAATTTACTATATATGAAAGTTTTGCAAACCATCGCTGGGTTTGGTGCTTTGTATGGCGGAATTGCCACTTGCACGTACGACCTGATTAGGGCGATGTACAATATTGGGTTTCCTCTTGACTTACTGACTTTAGAAGTAAGAAATCCTATGGATAAATTGATGGGCAAAGGCGAAGATTGGATCAAAGCCTTGCCGAATGATGCAATTACTCCCTATGAATATTCTAAGAGTATTGCTCTATATCTCAAGAATAAAGAATATGACTTATATCATACAAATGGGCTATGGATGTATTGTAACCATGCTACCTGTTCGATAGCAAGACGCAAGCATAAACCTTATATTATCACACCGCATGGAATGCTTTACCCCGATGCACTTCTCCGTTCTTATTGGAAAAAATGGCCACTAATACAGCTTTGTTTTCGTAAAGATATTAATCATGCCGATTGCTTGCATGTCACTTGTAAGCCTGAAATGGAACATGTGCGCCAATTTGGATACCGCAATGCTATCGCAATTATCCCCAACCCAGCCAATCTACCTGACTATTTAAAAGAAATTGCGGCTGCAAAGCCGTCCTTTCTGGGGTGTAACCGATTGAGGAAGTTTGGCTTCCTCGGTCGATTACACCCCATAAAGAAGGTTGAAAACCTTCTTTATGGGGTAGCAAAGCTACCTCATTCACGAGATTGCGAATTAATCATAATGGGTAAGGGAGATAATATTTATGAACAATTTCTACGTAGTGAAACGAAAAGACTCGGATTAGAGAATTGCGTTAAATTTTGTGGTTTTGTCAACGGTAGAGATAAATATGAGCAATTGGCTCAGTTATCATGTCTTTTCGTGCCAAGTGACTTCGAGAATTTCGGCATGATTGTAACCGAGGCATTATCAGTAGGCACTCCTGTAATGGCAAGCCTTGGTACTCCGTGGGAAGAATTGAACACCATAGGCTGTGGATGGTGGATTGACCGTACTCCCGAAAACATAGCCCAAGTAATGCAACAAGTGATAGAAATGCCTATCCTGGAACTGCTCGCTATGGGCGAAAAGGGACAGCAACTTGTGCAGAAGAAATATTCTGCACCTATGGTAGCAAAGCAGATGCAGCAACTGTATAAATGGCTATTAGGTGAATGTTCTAAACCCGATTTCATATATGAGTAAAGTCGATTTGTCTAAATATAATAATTCATGGTTTAGTATAGGTGCCGGAAAAATGAAAGCGATTATCTGGTATTTAGTGAATATATGTTTTTTGAATTGCAGTTGGAATCCTTCTTCAGGTTTTAGAATATGGTTGCTACGTTTTTTTGGTGCCCAAATAGGCCAAGGAGTTGTGATAAAACCTTCAGTCAATATCAAATATCCTTGGAATCTGTCGATAGGAGATTATACTTGGATTGGTGAAAATGTATGGATAGATAATCTATCACAAGTTACCATCGGCTCAAATGTCTGCATTAGTCAGGGAGCAATGTTATTGTGTGGAAATCATAATTACAAACGTCCGACGTTTGACCTTATAGTAAAACCGATTATTATTGAAGATGGTGCATGGGTCGGTGCTCAATCCACCGTCTGTCCCGGAGTAACGATGCATTCGCACAGTGTTCTCGCTGTTGGTTCCATCGCATCTAAAGACCTTGCCCCCTTTTCCATTTATCGTGGAAATCCTGCAATCAAAGTTGCTGATAGGATAATCTCTGAATCATAACGAAGTCAATTTTCGAAATTTTCCATCTCAATTTTATGAAAATATCAATTATCACTGCTACTTGGAATAGCGGTGCAACTATACGCTATACAATGGAAAGTGTTCTATCTCAGTCATATTCCGATATAGAACATATTATCATAGATGGCTGCTCGTCAGATAATACAATGGAAATTATACATGAGTTAGAGCCTAAATACCAGGGACGATTGCACTATATTAGTGAAAAAGACCGGGGATTGTATGATGCTATGAATAAAGGAATTGCCATGGCGACAGGGGACATAGTGGGAATACTTAACAGTGATGATTTTTATACCAGTAATGATGTTCTTACGACTGTGGCTTCTTCATTAAAAAATAATGGCATAGATGCCGTATATGGTGATATACACTACGTTAACGACGATGATTTGAAAAAATGTGTCCGTTATTACTCTTCCAAAGCATTCAAACGCTGGCAAATGAGATTGGGGCTTATGCCCGCTCATCCGTCATTTTACTGCCGCAAAAAATTATACGAAAAATACGGAGGTTTTGATTTGTCATACAAAGTTGCCGCTGACTTTGAATGCTTGCTACGGTTGATATTCGTCCATAAGATACGGACACAATACATCCCTATGGATTTTGTAACCATGCGCACCGGTGGTGCTTCAACGAATGGATTAGCCAGCCATAAACAAATACTAAAGGACCATCTAAAGGCGTACAAAAAAAATGGTGTGTACTCTAATATCTTTTTTGAAAGCTTACGCTATGCTTATAAGGTATTGGATGTCACCGGTCAAAAAATTTTTAAATCAAAATAAATCAACTCTATAATCGATATGACAAAAACAGCTTTAATTACAGGAGTTACCGGTCAGGATGGCTCATTTCTGGCAGAATTTTTATTGGAAAAGGGATATGACGTACATGGCACCATACGCCGCTCATCGGTAGACTATCGAGAACGTATTGCCCATCTTGAAGGACGGCCCCATTTCCACTTGCATTATGCTCATTTGGGTGACTCGATGAGCCTGATTCAGGTTATCGGCCGAGTTCGTCCGGATGAAATATACAATCTGGCTGCGCAGAGCCATGTACAAGTAAGTTTCGACTCTCCTGAGTTTACTGCCGATGTAGATGCCACCGGTGTATTGCGAATATTGGAAGCCGTACGCCAATGCGGGCTCGCCTCGACATGTAAAATATATCAGGCCTCAACTTCGGAACTGTACGGTAAGGTAGAGGAAGTCCCTCAAAACGAAAATACACCTTTCCATCCATACAGCCCTTATGCGATAGCGAAACAGTATGGACACTGGATTGTAAAGGAATATCGCGAGGCATATAACATGTTTTGTTGCTCAGGCATTCTTTTCAATCACGAGTCGGAACGACGTGGTGAAACTTTCGTAACCCGTAAAATCACTCTTGCTGCTGCACGTATTGCACAAGGCAAGCAGGAGAAACTGTATTTAGGTAATCTTTCTTCTCTTCGCGACTGGGGTTATGCCAAAGATTATGTAGAGTGCATGTGGCTGATTCTTCAAAATAAGACACCGGAAGATTTTGTCATCGCCACCGGAGAGCAACATTCCGTTCGTGAATTCTGCCAACTGGCATTCCACTATGCAGGCATAAAACTCGAATTTGTGGGTGAGGGGGAAAATGAAAAAGGTATAGACAAAGCTACCGGTAAGGTCCTGGTCGAGGTATCTCCGGACTTCTATCGCCCGACAGATGTCGTAAATCTTTGGGGAGACCCCTCGAAAGCAAAGGCTGAATTGGGCTGGAACCCGACCAAAACGTCTTTTGAAGAATTGGTCCGCATTATGGTAGACTCAGATATGGCTAAAGTTGCTGTCGAAAAAGCCGGTGAACATATCCGTATGAATCTTGCTGAATATCTCGAAAAAGGTATTGTAAAATAAACCGAAAGGCGAGAGCAGAGGTTCAAAACTTGTTTGAAGAACTATGCCGAACCACTGCGTTTATTGAAATAAAATTAAATTATCATCATGGAAAAGAATGCCAAAATATATGTAGCGGGCCACCGTGGTATGGTGGGCAGTGCCATCGTACGGGAATTGGAACGTCAAGGCTATACGAATATCATTACAAGAACTCATAAGGAGCTGGACTTATGCCGCCAGGATGCTGTGGAAAAATTCTTTGCAGAGGAAAGACCTGAATATGTTTTTCTGGCAGCAGCTAAAGTGGGCGGCATTGTCGCCAACCAGAGTGCTTTAGCAGACTTCATGTACGATAACATGATTTTAGAGATGAATGTGATTCATTCCGCTTGGCAAAACGGCTGTAAAAAACTGGAATTTTTAGGGTCGTCCTGCATCTATCCCCGCATGGCTCCACAACCTATGAAAGAAAGTTGCTTGCTGACTTCTGAACTGGAAAAGACAAACGAAGCTTATGCTCTGGCTAAAATTTCGGGGCTGAAATACTGCGAATTTCTGAACCGACAATACGGTACTGACTATATCAGTGTCATGCCGACTAATCTTTACGGTCCGAATGATAACTACCACCCTACTCACAGCCATGTATTGCCGGCTCTTATACGACGCTTCCATGAGGCTAAAGAGCAAAAACTACCGTATGTAACTTGCTGGGGTGACGGCAGTCCGTTACGTGAATTTCTCTATGTAGACGACCTCGCCAACTTGTGCGTATTTCTTATGAACAACTATAGCGGCAATGAGACCGTCAACGCCGGAACCGGTAAAGAACTGACCATTAAAGAACTTACAGAGCTGGTTGCCAAAGTAATCGGTTATGAGGGTGAAATCCATTGGGATACCAACAAGCCAAACGGCACACCTCGTAAGTTACTGGATGTTTCGAAAGCTGCATCTCTCGGCTGGACGTATAAAACGGAACTGCAAGACGGCATACGTCTCTCTTATGAGGATTTTCTCAATAACCCTATGAGAGCCGAACGATAATAACATTTGTAGACATGAAAATCATATTGCTTTCCGGTGGTTCCGGAAAACGGCTGTGGCCATTGTCAAACCATACTCGTTCCAAACAATTCCTCAGGTTACTGAATTCACCGGAAGGCGGTACCGAATCCATGGTACAACGGGTTGTCCGCCAAATCAGAGAGGAAGGTATCTCCGATTCGGTAACCATAGCTACCAGTGCCTCCCAACAAGAAATCATTACCGGACAGTTGGGAGTGGATGCCGATATCGTAACCGAACCGGAGCGCAGGGATACATTCCCGGCCATTGCTCTGGCTTGTACTTACCTGGCCAAGGAAAAGCTGTGCAATGACAATGAGGCGGTAATAGTGATGCCTTGCGACTCTTACACTGACGCAAACTACTTCAAAACCATTACGCAAATGGCTACTGCCGTGGAAAATAATGTTGCAGACTTGGTACTTATGGGCATAAAGCCCAAATATCCGTCTACAAAATTCGGTTATATCGTTCCGGTAAGGGAAAATGCCGACAAATCGTTTCTATACGTGAAAGGCTTTACGGAAAAACCGGATGAGGAACATGCCGAGTCTCTGATTGCTGACGGTGCTTTATGGAACGGGGGCGTATTTGCTTTCCGACTGGGATATATGACCGATATTGTGAAACGTTATCTCGACGTTCACTCTTTTGAAGAATTGCATTCCCGATATAGGGAACTTCCCAAAATCAGTTTTGACTACGAAGTAGTAGAAAAAGCCGAATCTATTGCCGTGATACCTTTCAACGGCCAATGGAAAGATTTGGGTACATGGAATTCTTTGACGGAAGAGCTTACCCACTATATCGGGAACGTGACTGCCGGTAAAAATGTTCACAATACACATGTAATCAATGAACTAAACATTCCTTTATTGTGTTTCGATATCGATAACCTGATTATTGCCGCCAATTATGACGGCATTCTGGTATGCGGGAAAGAGTCATGCGAACATATCAAAGATTATGTAAACGAGCTTCCCTCCCGTCCCATGTATGGGGAATGTAGCTGGGGCACATATAAGGTAGTCGATTTCTCTACGTTTGCCGGTGGATACCAAAGCTTGACACAGTTGTTACAGCTCAAAGCCGGCTTTGACATCAGTTACAGAGGACACCAATACCGGGATATATCATGGACATGTATCGACGGTTCAGGAACATTGGTGCTGAACGGGCAGGTCAGAAATATCCAGCGTGGAGATATCATTCATATCGGTAAGGGACACCGATATGCTGTAAAGGCAGTCTCCAACCTCCAAATCATCGAGGTACAAACCGGAGACCGACTTACGGATAACGACGTCGAATATTTTGACTGGAACTGGTAAAATACGGAATATCAAATCATGGATTATGCAAGTCTGGACCGCCGAAAAATACTGACCTATCTCAAAGAGAATGGCGGTACAGCTTCGGTAGATGATATAATAGACTATTCAGGTGTTGAGAGTTTACGGGCATATTCTTTGATACAACAACTAAAACTGAATGGGGAAATAATCGTTCTGAAGGAATCTTCTTTCGGAGCTCCTACTCTGATTCGAATAGCAGAGCATTAACATGCATTTTGGAGTGACTTTGCCCCAAAACATCTCTGAAAGAAACTCTCAAATCTGGCCCGAGTAAGATTAAGACCGGCTCTAAGGTATACACACATATCACGTGTGACGAACACAACACTCCATCCTCTCAAGAAGGAAAAATAACAGCCATACTATATGAAAACGGATATTGTCGAGTACAGAACCAGCTCTGTATATGAAGGCATTCCCAAACATGTACTCCAGGCAAATAAGAAACGCTTAAATGCCTTCTACATGGAAAGGGAATGTATAGAAAATAAGGGTGACAAATTTATATTCAGGTATGTATTCTATTCTTTGGAAAAGCTTAAAAGGCTAACCAAAAACTCTCTAAGCAAACAATATGAAAGTCTCTCCCCGACTCTGAAAGCGGTAGGACCGGATAAGATACAGTCTATGGAAAATAAATATGTGATGTTGTACGGAGACATCTCTTCTCCGGAGACAAAGGAACTGGTAGATACCTATCTCAAAAAGCATAATTTGCAGGAAGCCTGCCCTCCGTTTTATGATAAAATAAATCAGTCTCGAAATAAAACCGATATTGCCTATGAGGAACTGCAAAAGGTTCTTTTTTACTGCAAAAAGAAAAAATGCCCATTGCTGTTTGTCTCTGTAAATATGTTGATACGGGACATTCGCTTTTTTAACCTTCTCGAAGAAAGCAATATTGATTTCAGATGTATAGACTTCCCCTGGTTCTGTAACGAAAACTTAAAGTTGATAAAGGCCGTGATGTTATACGAACAACTTTGAACGCGACAAGGGGAAAACGGTATAATCGACAAGGGCATCCGACGTATTGTCAGATGCCCTTGTCGATTACATCATCTTTCTATGGGGAGCCTATCTCCGATATTTTTCTTTATCCGAAAGTTATAAAACCATCCGATAAACTATTACTGAACCATAGTTCCTCATCTACAGCCCGACAATAAATCTTTCCTTCCCGGGCAAGCCATCCTATAGCTGCCCATAATGCAGCATCATTCAACCCTAAACGGGATTTCAATTGTGCCAATGACATCTCATGCTGCTCATCTAACATCTGCCATACCAATCCGGCATTTTCTCCAATTGTAAATATCATCATACTATCATCTATTAAGGTTAACGTTGCTTAAAGATAATGATAAGGGTTTAAAAAAGCAAATCGTTTATGCAAAATTTTTGTTACAATACAACTATTTATCCTGAACATTACGAAAATATTTCGGATAGGTCCGGTCTAAATTTTATAAAAATATTCTTAGACGAATTTTAAGAGCCTAAACTCTCTTTGCTGAAACGTGTTATAACATTTTCGGTTCTAATATTGAAATTTTCATTTTTTTTTATGATATTAGAGCCTGTTTAGTCTTTAATATAATAAGATAATGATTCTTGCCGCTATTCAAGACATAAATTTCTGGCTGTATACCAGCCTTTATATTATCTATTTTATCACTGTAATCAGTACGATTGTAGTGATTCTTTCCGAAAACAGGAATCCTGTAAAAAGTATCGCATGGATTGTGGTACTACTCTTCCTACCGGTAGTAGGCATTGTCTTTTATTTTTTTTTCGGACAGGAATATCGTCGCCAACGCATGATTTCGCGTAAAGGCAAACGCAAACTTCTTAAAAATATCAACTATTCAGAAAATGAAATCAGCAATCTGCCACTTTTCTTATCTTCAGAAAGCATACAAGAAATAAAGTTGGGGTACGCATTGGGAGAATTCATCCCATATCCCGGTAATAAGGTAACGATTTTCACTGAGGGCGAAAGCAAATTCGATATGCTCAAATCCAAAATGAGGAAAGCCCTCAAATTCATACACTTGCAATATTATATTTTCAATAATGACAAACTGGGAAATGAAATAAAGCAAATATTAATAGAAAAGGCTCGTGAAGGGATAGAAGTCCGGGTAATCTATGATGATGTGGGTTGCTGGAAAGTGAAAAAACATTTTTTTGAAGAAATGACTGCTGCCGGCATAGAGGTATATCCTTTTCTGGAAGTGACATTTCCTCAACTGGCAAATAAGATAAACTATCGGAACCACCGGAAAATTGTAATTGTCGACGGAACTTGCGGATTTATCGGCGGCATGAACATCGCAGACCGTTACCGGGACGGTGTGCCTTGGGGAATATGGAGAGACACCCATATCCTCATCGAGGGGCCGGCAGTGCAGGGATTACAATCGTCATTTGCCGTCGACTGGTGCTTTACCAGCCGTCAGTTATTGTCAGAAAAACTCTATTTCCCGGTTGTCGCTCCGAAGGGAAATACCTGCATACAAATCATAACCAGCGGCCCGATAGGCGAGTGGAAAGAAATTTCGCTAACCTTTCTTAAAGCCATCAGTAACGCCAAGCAATATGTATATATACAGACTCCTTATTTCCTGCCGACCGAAAGCCTGATGAAAGTACTGCAAGTGGCAGCACTGGCTAAGGTAGATGTAAGACTGATGCTTCCCGAAAAATCAGATTCCCCGGTTTTGCAACTGGCTTCTCACTCCTATATAAAACCCATGCTTAAAGCCGGGGTAAAGGTTTATTTTTACCAAAAAGGATTTATCCATTCAAAAACGATTGTCATCGACGACGAGTTCTCGACCGTAGGCTCTACGAATCTCGATTTTCGTAGTTTCGATCACAATTTTGAGGTAAACGCCTTTATGTATGACAAAGAACTGGCTGTCAAAATGAAAAATATTTTTATAGCCGACCAACAGCAATGCAGACGCATACCCTGGTCGTACTGGCGCAGACGTCCTGTAGCTTCAAAAGTAAAAGAATCGATTGTCAGATTGCTCAGCCCGGTTTTATAGTCACATACTTATTCCAACTTATGGTCTTCGCAGTATTCATCACCGGGATTTATCAGGAACAACCGTTCCGTAGCCCGTGTAAAGGCCGTATACAGCCACCGATAGAAATCGAGGCCTAAATAGTCGGAACGGATATATCCCATATCGATAAATACATTTTTCCACTGTCCGCCCTGGGCTTTATGACAAGTCAGCGCATAGGCATACTTTACTTGAAGAGCATTGAAATACGGGTCAGACTTCAACTTTTTCATCTTCTCACGTTTCGAAGGTATGTCAAAATAGTCTTCCAGCACCGACATAAACAGCTGATTGTTCTGCTCGGCCGAAAGAGCCGGAGTATCCGTAGTCAACGTATCCAATATTATCTTTGCTTCCACTTCCACATCATAGTCAGGGAAATAAAGCGCTACGTCGGCAAAACGAAAGCCATACAGCTGTTGCCTGCCTCTGACTTTCACTACACGGGCAATATCTCCATTGGCAATAAAATCGATTTCTTTATAAGTTTCAGACCAGAAATAATTATTTTTGGCTATCAACAAATAATCACCTGAAGTAAGTTCTTCTTCCCGATACAATATCTGATTACGTACCCCCTGATTAAATATATTCGCCCGTTTATTTGAACGGGTAACGATAATCGTCTCATCCATCCCATCACGGTCATAGGCTGTAGAAATAGACTCAATGAGGTACTCTCCTGATATTCTTTGAATATCTTCAAACCGCCCAAACCGTATCTGCGGGGTCTCTAACGGCAATGAAAACATCCGTTCACGCAGACGAGTTGCATTGAACAGAATACCGGACTCCTGCATTTGCCGGGCAACGGTATGCAACTCAAAAGTCTCAACGGACAAGCCATAACCCGACAAATGTGTCTCATCCAGAGCCGGACTATTCTCTTGCCCGACAGGAGGCAACTGGGCACTGTCTCCTAAGAGTATCAATCGACAGCCTTCACCAGAATAAACATACTCTACCAAATCATCTAATAAACAACCGGTGCCATATATGTGGGTATCGGCCGGAGTATTGGCTATCATAGAAGCTTCATCGACAATAAACAACGTATCTTTATGAAGATTATCCATAATCTGGAAACCCTCATAATCTCCAGTAAAAACTTTTTGACGATATATCTTCTTATGTATAGTATAGGCGGGATGTCCTGAATAACCGGAAAATACCTTGGCCGCCCGACCGGTAGGTGCCAGTAATACCGACTTGCGCTGGAAGGCATCCAGTGTTTTTACCAAAGCTCCAATCAGCGATGTCTTACCGGTACCAGCGTATCCCTTCAACAGAAACAGGGACTCGGACTCCGGACGAAACATAAAATCACCGAGTCGCAAGAGCAACTCTTTCTGCTCTTCATTGGGAGTATAAGGAAGATTGTTTTCTATCTGTCTAACAAAGAAGTCATTTATCATCTTTTATAAATAAAGTCGTTTACAAAAATAGTGCATCCGATTTTCTTTTTCTACATTTGCAGAAAGATTATAACCGGAGTCCGATTAAATTTTACCAAAATATCTCAATTATTGTCTACCCAGGCTGTAAAGGGGATAACTTTTGAAATTTCCAAATCGGCTCATACAAAACCGAATTTCATAACAGTATCGGAATCTATTAGGTATACAATGGCAGACTTATCTAAACATAAACAGATAGAGATAGAACATCCCGGACAATATATTCTGTCTATTCGGTTAGAAAAGGCAGGGATATACTTTTCGATATATAACCCGTCTGTCAATAATTCGTTCCAAGCTTGTTCCGAAAAATTCCCGGCAGGAGAAGACTATCTGCATTCTCTTGAGAATTTCGTATATGAATATCCGGAACTGTTGCAACCCTATAAAAAAGTTTATATCCTGTTGCAATCGAACAGGTTTACCTTTGTGCCTCGCGATTTCGAACCTTCGGGAGAAACCGACATTTATTACCGATATTGCTTTCCCGGTACATCAGACAGAATTCTGGAAAACAGACTGGAACAAAATGGCATATACAATCTATTCGGCATAGATGACGACATATATGCCTTCTTGCTACGAACGTTCGATTTGCCGGTCATTCTCCACCACCTCAGTCCTCTTTGCGAGTATTTCTATACTAAAAGCCGCATGGGGAATAATGAGAAAATGTATGTCAACATCGAAAACAAATATCTCGACATTATCTGTTTTGGTAAAAAAGGGTTGCTCCTTGCCAATACTTTCGAATACGAGCATACGAATGATGCAGCATATTACATACTGAACGTGTGGAAACAGCTAAATTTCGACCAACAAAAAGATGAGGTGCACTTGACGGGCAAGAACGAACAAAAAAAGATAATCGTTCCTATCATTCAAGAATATATATCTTGTGTCATGCCTTCGATATTCCCGGCACAATTATTCAAAATGGGAAAAGACACGCTCAATGCACCTTTTGACTTAATCATTACACCTCTATGCGAATTATAAACGGTAAATACGGAAAACGCCGGTTCGATGTTCCGGCCAATATAAAGGCAAGGCCTACTACGGACTTTGCCCGTGAAAATCTATTCAACGTACTCAACAATATAATCGATTTCGATGGTATCTCTGCCCTCGACCTTTTTGCCGGTACAGGAGCCATCAGTTTTGAACTCGCTTCTCGCGGTTGTGCCAAAGTCATATGTGTCGAGGCATATCACGTACAGTACAATTTTATCAAAAAAGTAATACAAACTTTAGGAGCCAAAGAGCTGATTCCGGTAAAAGGGGATGTGTTTAAATTCATATCCTCCTGCCGTGAGAGTTTCGATTTCATATTTGCCGACCCTCCATACGATTTGCCCCGACTAAATGAAATTCCGAAACTTATTCTTTCGTCTTCTTTATTAAAACCAAACGGACTGTTGGTTGTAGAACACTCTAAAAACAATGATTTCTCATCTCTTCCCGAATTTGAAGAGCATCGCGTCTACGGAAGTGTAAATTTCAGTTTCTTCCGCAACCCTGCAAACAAGGAGGTAAATGAATAATGGCAAATTTTAAAGGTTTGGTGACCGGGATACTGTCGTCATCTACATTCGGTTTGATACCTCTGTTTACCCTGCCGCTCATGGCACAAGGCATGACATTCGACTCTATCCTATTCTACCGTTTTCTGACAGCCGGTGTGGCTATAGGCATATTACTGCCTATACGGGGGGAATCGTTCGTAATCCGAAAATCTGAACTCCCCACCCTTTGTTATTTAAGTTTGTTCTACGTCATGTCGGCTCTGTTTCTCTTCTGGGGCTACAACTATCTGCCCAGCGGTGTAGCTACAACGATACATTTCATGTACCCTGTCTTTGTCACTTTGATTATGAGCATTATCTATCACGAAAGGCTATCTGCAATCATTATCACAGCCATTATACTGGCAATTAGTGGTGTTGCCTCTCTATCCATTAGCGACACCGAACAGGGCATCGATTTGACCGGTATCGGTATTGTTCTCATCTCTGCCATTAGTTATGCCCTATATATTGTAAGGGTAAATAAGTCAAAAGTGCGCAACATGAACGGAACAAAGCTGACCTTCTACGTATTAATGATAGGTTCTCTGATTTTTTTGCTGAATGCACAGCTAAAAGGTGGTGTACAAAGTATACCCGATGGAAAGGCTTTCATGAACATTCTCATGCTGGCCATATTACCGACTGTCGTTTCAAATCTGGCACTAGTATATGCCATTAAGAACATAGGGTCTACACTGACAGCCATATTAGGGGCCATGGAACCTCTTACTGCATTAAGCATCGGCATTCTGGTTTTTGCCGAACCCTTGACCCCAACCATTGCTTTAGGTTTTATACTCATTATCTCTGCCGTATCCCTCATCATTCTTGCCCAACCCATACAGAAAGGGCTAAGACAATTGGTTATACAACTGAAACGGCATTGATAAAACTTACACAACTTAAAAAACGGACACCCCGTATACATGTCTTTCGTCAAAACAATGTGTTATCCAGTTTCTGCCTGTTTATTTCATCCAAATAATCAAGAGTCAGGCGAGAAAATGCATAATCAGATAAATGTCCCGCAGGGACTCTTATATAATCCTCTGTTTCGGGAAGTTCCCGCTCTATCGATAAAGTATAAAAACGAGCATAAATGATACGGTGCGACAGCACATGTTTACGGACTATGGGAAACCCTTTTAGTTCTATTCGCCCAACTCCATCCATCAAATTGCAGTAAAATATATTTTCCTGCAACTGCTCAAATGTAACATCCCGGTCTGTTTCGATTAGGACAAATTCATACAAATTGCGCCATATATCGTTTGCCGTCCTACGGTGTATCCAAGTTATATCACCAAACGAAATATGCAAATAATTAAAATACCGAGGCTTTACTACGGTTTTACCCTGTTTTACGGGATATTTTTCCATCTCATTTCGAGCCCGAGCCATACATTTATCGGACAAAGGGCAACCCTCACATTTGGGAGAACGAGGCATGCATTGCAAAGCTCCCAACTCCATAATAGCCTGATTATATATCGCCGCATGTTTACGGTCGAGCAATATACCGGCAAGTTCGGAAAACTGTTTCTTTCCGACACTCGAATCTATCGGAGTTTCCAATGCAAACAGTCGAGACAGTACCCGATACACATTACCATCTAAAACAGCAAACGGCATATCATAAGAAAATGAGCAAATAGCCGCGGCAGTATACTCTCCTACCCCTTTCAAGGAAAGTATCCCTGTATAAGTATCTGGAAACTTCCCTCCAAAATCGGCCATGATCTGCTTTGCAGCCGCATGCAAATTTCTGGCCCGACTATAATATCCTAATCCTTCCCAATATTTCATCACCTCATCTTCCGAAGCTTCAGCCAGAACTTTTACATCCGGGAAACGAGACACAAAACGGACAAAATAATCATACCCCTGCACGACTCGCGTCTGTTGCAGTATAATCTCGGAAATCCATATAATATAAGGGTCCTTCGTCTCCCGCCAAGGTAATTCCCGTTTGTTCTGTTCGTACCAACGAATCAGAGGCTGCGAAATAGACGGAATATTATCCATAAAATCTGCCATATCTTGAATGAGAATATTCGGCAAAAATAATCAAAAGCATCTATTGTACTTTGAATAAGGAAAAATAAATTCTGACATTGGATTATTGAGCTTTTATGTGTACATTCGCATTTCCTTAGAAATATACCAAAATGAGAAAAAAGAAACAAGTGATTTACAGTGCCGACTGGCTAGCAATACATCCCTACAAAACTTCAGCAACAGACTTATATTATGTAAAACTTTCGAACCGTATATTTGATGCCATCGAAGCAGTACTCGACAACACTCCTTTCGAAAACGACATCTTAGCTCTTACAGAGGATGAAAAGAAAAGGCTTAGTTGTACCTTGACCGCCTACTTTGAAGATGTCATATCCCAAACTAACATTTTTGTTGCATTCAGAACTGAAAATAAAAAACGGACAGGAAAACCTATACCATTTTTTGACTGTTCGGATTACGAAGAAGACGAAATCAACACACAAGATATACAATTCCTGATTTGGCATTATTACATGCAACTCAATGGAACGGAAATTCCTTTCTCCCCCTTAAATCCTCTTTTCTCAGAGATGGCCAAGAGCGTAATGACAATACTTGACGAAGAATACGAAACAGCCCCTGAAAATAAAAAACTGCAAGAATTTTTCAATATTCCGGATGATATCAAACAAAATATCCAAGCGCTACATACATACATTTTCTGGCTCGGAACCGAATCTTACCTCTTTCAGGAAAACGGCATATTTCTACAGACTGATGCTGAAGAAATAGCTGAAATAGCCCAAAACGATAATATGGAAGAACAGATTCCGGACATGATTAACATGATGTGCAACGATTTTACATACAATCATGTTACAGAGTTTCACGCACTCCGCCCAAGCCAATGGTTGGCTCGTGTATTGGGAAAGGATAATTGCCTTTACCAGCCTCTAAATGAACTTTCACGCAAATATTCGGGCTATTTCAAATATGAAAGTGAAAACTCTACCCATACAAAATTCATACATATTGCCACTGGAAAAGAAATCGACATCGTCAATCGTTCTCTACATGGTTTCCCAAAAGATATGAAAGATAAAGAGCTGGTTCTATTTATCGGCTTTGTGCGATGGATGGATGAATGGTGGTTTATAGGACAAGTGCGTTCATATAATCAATCGAATGAAATAAAAAAAGAAGTTGATAACGAAGAGGAACTGCATCTCTTTGATGATTCTTATGAACCGACTGAAAAAGAACAAACCGCCTTATTCAACAAAATAATGAGTATAATGGCCGAAGATGGCCCTGACTATACAGATGAGGACAGGGCTTGGGGTACTATGATGAACAGGGATATAAGCAAAAACTTTATCAAAAAAGCTTTTGAAGAAGGTCATTTGCCCAAACTCAATTTTGAAGGAGAAACCAACAATCAGTTGATGAAAGATAACTTGAATTTCATTCTCGACTATATGAAACGCTGACAAAAAAATATTTTCACAAAATTACAAACAAACTCTAAAACATAAGAACCATGAAGTTAAAAGCATTCATTGTACTGTTTGCATTATCTATATGCATCTCGACACAAGCTGCTATCGTAGATACAGTGCAAGTAAAAAGTAAAAAAATGAACCGGAATATTCCTTGTGTCATTATCTCTCCGGATAAACAAACCGGAAAAACTTATCCTACACTATACCTCTTGCACGGATATAGTGGTAACCATAAAACATGGATAGGCATAAAACCTAATTTGCCTCAGCTCGTCGATGAATACGGAATAATTGTAGTCTGTCCTAACGGTGAAAACAGTTGGTATTGGGACAGTCCAATAAATGCGAACTCCCAATTTGAAACATTCGTTTCTGACGAGCTTATAAAATATATCGATAAAAATTATCCTTCTATCCCAAATCGTAAAAAAAGAGCTATTACTGGCTTAAGCATGGGAGGCCATGGAGCTATGTGGCTGGCCATCCGCCACCAAGATATTTTCGGTGCCGCAGGTAGTATGAGCGGTGGATTAGATATACGTCCTTTCCCTGATAATTGGGATATGAAAAAACAAATCGGAGAAGAAGATAAAAATCAACAAATATGGGAAGAGCACACCGTTATCAACCAACTCGACAAATTAGAAAACGGTAGTCTGGCCATCATCTTCGATTGCGGGTATAGCGACTTCTTCTTGACAGTAAACAAGAATTTTCATCAAGGTCTGCTCGACCGGAAAATCGACCACGATTTCATTGTTCGTCCAGGATGGCATAACGCTGAATATTGGAACAACTCCATCGACTACCAACTACTGTTTTTTAACAAATTCTTTAACAAAAAAGATACTAAAACAGAATAATTTGTTAATATGTTAATAAAAGACGCTTTTTTCACAGAAACAATGTTAAAACAATAATTTATTTTGCATTATTACTTGTAAAACAAGTATGAAAAATATATATTTGTACTATGTTTTTTCATAGTATTAGATTTAAGGTTTACAAAGATTGGTTGTCGGGAGACAACCTTTTTTTATTTATATAATTTACAATACTCCCATACGAATCATCCGTAAAATTTTGCCAAGACAAAATAAAAAAGACTGCTCACCACTCATTTCATCCCGAAACGATAAATCAATTTGGCAAACCTTCTCTCTTTATAAAATGATAATCCGAGTTAAAATGTTAATTAAACAGTTATTTTTCACACAAACAATGTTAAAAAACAAATCTTTTTCACACTCAGACTTGCAAAATAGAAACAACCCGCTTATATTTGTCATGTGTTTTTTCATGGTATTAGATTTAAGGTAAAGAAGATTGGTTGTCGGGAGACAACCATTTCTTTTTCATAAAGCTACATGATTTATTTACGCTTTCCTGTCATAGCAACGATTCCAAGTCGGATAATTTCGGTATGGTGAAAAAATTTCTCTGCATATTTACGTCCTATTTCCTTATCATTTGGAGAATATTTAGCAACCAATAATTCTAAAGCATGCATACGTTCTTCCAGTAAAAGGGCTATATGAGCAGCACATCTCATCACAATACTTTCATACGTTGTTGTAAACTTATCTAGAACAGCCCGAGTACATCCTATTACACAAAAAAACACTTGATTATTTTCCCTGATACAATCCAACATCTGTCCTTTCGGAGTACAATGTATATATATTAATTTTTCTGATTCCAAACATAGTTCAAAGGAATACCATAGCCTTCATTTCCAATACACATCGACAATATACCATATTCTCTGTAGATAACAAACCTAAAGCTTTATCTTCGTCAAGTAAACGGTACTGACGACGAACAATTCCCATTATCATATATTCCCATATAGCAACATTATATTCCTAATACATTTCTGAGTATCCACCAGCTTATCAGTAATATCAAAAATATATTTACCGTAACCGGATGATAAACAAAATTCCTGATTTTCTCGAACCGGCCTCCACTTTTCAAATAAACAGTTCCTCCCAATAAAATCAAATAAGGAATGGATATAAGTAAAAAAAAATTATAATGTATTGCTTCTAAAAAACGAAAATGAAGCAAATGATATACAGCCCGTTGACTTCCACAAGCCGGACAATCCAGTCCTGTAAAAGAATGAAATATACATTTAGGCATCCATATTGCTTCCTCAGGATTTACAAAGCAAAGTAAAACAAGTATAGATACACCAACAAAAGCCAATAATTTACTATATGCCGAAAAATGCACTTGCAACTCCCATGAAAAAACCGATTGTTATAGAAACAATACCGATTACCAAAGACAGAATACTAAACAATTTGGACTTATCTGCAGCTTCTTTGGCGCCAATCTTATCGCCAGCACTCCACAAAGTATCGACCTTGCTCGAATACACAATAGCTACAATCCCCAATGGCAGGCAACATAATATTGTCGTAAGAATCGCCCAAATCAAATAATTATCAGGTTTTCCTACAAAATCAGTATGAGCCTGAGGCCTCTCTCTTGAAGCTTCATTTTCCGGTTTGGCAGAAGATGAAGAGCTTATCGGCGGTGCCGGTGGTTGGACAAAAATCACCGACAATTCCGGAACAGAACCTGCCGGTTGCCAATTTTCCATTCCGGCCCTCCATACTAATGTTTTTTCTGTAACTCCATATTTTCTTAAATCATTTCCATTAACTGGTCCCTGCTGTTGTTCCGAGTCATCGATATAAAAATATTCTTCCATAATATTACTAATAATAAAAGACTCTAATATTAAATATACATGAGTCTTCTCTATTCCATGTTATTAGCAAACATATAAAAAAGAATGCACTATTCACAGAAAAATAAAAAAATTTTCATTTATGATTGTCTATTTCTCTACAATTTATTATTTCTGATTTCGCCAATATTCCAATACAGTGTTAACAAAAAATTCGATTTTAATCAAACTTTGTTAATAAAGAGAATGTTTTTATACTCAGAGTTGCAAAATAACAATAAACATTTTACATTTGCACTATGTTTTTTCATGGTATTAGATTTAAGGTTAATGAAGATTGGTTGTCGGGAGACAACCTTTTTTTATATACATACACTTAATCAAAATATTTTCCAATCATCACAAATATAGGGCTTAAAAAACAAATTTCCCGTACAAGTATTCTTTGTACGGGAAACAATATTTTTAAATGATTTACAAGCATCCTTATTCGGCAATAGGAATGATTGTGCCTTTATCAGCTTTCAACCTTTCATAAAAAGCAGCACTTGCTGTATATACATAAGGAATAAACCAAATCAGCCCAATCACTGTAATGGTTGCTAAAATAGCCCAACCAATAAAACTTAACATCAATATAAACAAGTCGGCCTTATGCCCCTCCATCATACGCATACTCTCATCAATTGCCTGAGAAGGTACCAATTCAGGGCGGTCCCTAAGTATATAAAACGTCATCGAATAAGAAAGCCCTTTGATAATACCCGGAACAATAAGAAGTAATGTCCATAGAAATGTATATACATAAACTAATATGTAACATACAAACATTCTTTTAAACTGCTGAAAAGGAAGAATCAAATCTGAAACTTCGGGAATCTTTCTATCACGAAATAAGTCGTAAAAACTATATAAAAGACCTATCATAACAGGAACAGCAACACCAAAATATAAAATCAAATAAATAAATGAGTAAGACTTCGCAAATGCGGCAATCACACAAACAATAAATAATGCAACCAAAGAGACAGCAACACTCGGTTTCCAATTTCCCGAAAGAGCTGCCAATGCCTGATTTTTAAAATCAGAAGATTTGTAACTTTCCATACATTTTAGATTTAATTATAAATAATCTTCTAAATTACAACTATTCTATAAGGAGTAAAAATAATATAAGAATAAAATATAAATAAAAATATATTTATCACTGATAAGCGATTCTCTCTTTTGCAATTCTCTCTCCAACATCTTATACCAGAATAAAAGGCAAAACCTAAAATCCAGTGTCTTCACAGTAAGTTTTTCCGTTTCATATAAGCTGCAACATATGAACAAGTAGGAATTACTCTTAAATATTTTTCTTTACTATATTGTAATGCAGCATCTACTAAAACGGCAGCAATTCCTCGTCCTTCTATCGGATGAGGCACAAACGTATGAGTAATATCTATTGTATTCCCCTTTATTCTATATTCCAAATAGGCAATATAACCTTCATATTCAACCTCGAATCGATGATTTGCAGGCTTATGCATTACTTCATACTCCATAATTTCATTGTTTTAATGTATATAAAGATAACAAATGAAACAACAGATTGATTATAAAGAACTATATTTTAAACTTTTTCTAAGGAATAAATATATAAATCAAATACTTAATGAAACATGCTTAAAAAACAAAAGCTACTGAAAATATCAGCAGCTTCCCTAAAAATAATATGTGGAGATGGAGGGATTCGAACCCTCGTCCAAACGAGGAACTAATGAGCTTTCTACATGCTTATCTTCGCCTAAATTGTCGGGAACAGACAAGACCGAAGCCACCAATCCATTCCTTAGTCCCTTAAAGTTTCACCGAAGACCCGGAACAAATCCTCGGCTATTTCCGATTTCCCTGCACCACCTGTTCGGTACGCTTCGGAACAACAGCAACCGGGTGATGTCTTGTCTCCCCAACTATTGAGGAGATTAAGTTAATCTACTGTACTTCGATTAAGCAGCAAGAGCGTAATTATTTTCGCCATTTAAATTTTTGATGTCTGAGATTTAAGAGCAAGCCATCCACGCTCTGCATGCTTACACACCACTTCTACCCGCTGTCAAAACCGGTCATCCCCATGGGTGTACTCTTCGTTAAATCCGAAAAGGGAAACAAAGATAATCTTTTTTCGTAAAATACTTGATATTAATATATCTATTTAACTTTTTAATAGCATAATCATCTTTATTGCTAAATCAAAAAACACAATTTTCCCATTCGCATTTTGCCCAATATCATCATAAGCCCGACTTAACTCCTCCATAATAGGATAAACATTACGCTCATGAATAAAAGGTGCAAAACGAGATGAAAATTGAGCTTCTTGAGTAGTCATATAATTAATTTCCGGTTGTCTTATATTGTATATAAAATTTTCTCGCAACATCCTCTGGGCATATGACAAGAAAATACGCTCTTTCTCTCGTCCTAAATCTGAAATTTCTTCACTCCATAATTTCAGGTCTTTAATTTTCCTACCATACGCCAACCGCATAAGGCGCACAAACAAATCAAAATTCAGACGCATCTCGTCCGAAACTCGTATCGATTCAAGAGCCCTCAGATAATTACCACTGGCAATATGCGCAATTGCAGAAGCATCCTCTGGAGACAGCGAATAATTAGTCACCAAAGCTGAGGAAACAACATCCTCACTTAACGGTCGCAAATGAACAGGCTGAGTACGAGACAAAATAGTACCCAATATTGCCGAAGCATTATCGCTTACCAATAAAAAAACTGTTTTGTCATACGGCTCTTCCAGAAGTTTCAGTAATTTATTAGCACAAACAGCATTCATTCTTTCCGGCAGCCAGATAATCATGACCTTATAGTCAGACTCATAAGTTTTCAGACTTATTTTACGAATAATCTCTCGACTCTCCTCAGCATATATCATCGCCTGACTATTCGCCGCATCAATATATTCCAGCCACTGGTCCAGATTGAAATACGTATTTTCTGCAAGAAACAAACGCCAATCTTCAATATAATCATCACTTACCCGTTTTTTCTTCTTTTCATTCTTAACAATCGGGAAAACAAAATGCAAATCGGGATGCATCAGATTATTATATTGTTTACATGAAGGACATTGGCCACAAGCATCATTTTCTCCTTTATTAGTACATTGAATATAACGGGCATAAGCCAACGCCAACGGAAACTTTCCCACACCTTCAGGCCCACAAAACAATTGGGCATGAGCTATCTGTCCCGTTTTTACCGAATGAATAAGACGCTGTTTTACATCTTCTTGCCCAATCACATCTCTAAAAAACATATTCTTGTTCCTCTTTATTAATAGACAGCTTGAGCAACACGCCTTACACTCTCAGTCGCCATCATAGAATAAAAATGTATACTGGGTACACCTTTGGACTTCAACTCCTTGGCTTGCATGGTACACCATTCTATCCCCACCTGCTTGGCATCATCATCATTTTTGCAGTTCTGCAGCTCTTTGGCCAACGGTTCTGGCAAATCTACATGGAACACTTTGGGCAAGACAGTCAGTTGATTGGCCAGAACAATGGGCTTTATGCCAGGAATAATAGGGACATTAATACCTTCGGCGCGACAACGCTCGACAAAAGCAAAATATTTGTCATTATCGAAAAACATCTGTGTTACCACATAACTGGCACCAGCTTTTACCTTTTCTTTCAAATAATTCAAATCAGACTCCGGATTTGGAGCTTCATCATGTTTTTCAGGATACCCCGCAACACCATACGAAAAAGGAGTATCCATCAATGACATCTTACTACCATCCAAAAAATACCCTTCATTAAAACGATTTACCTGTTGCTGCAAATCGATAGCATGAGTATGCCCATCCGGTGTAGGGACAAATTTATTATCATGTTTAGCTTTATCTCCTCGTAAAATCAGCAAATCATATATCCCCAAAAAATTCAAATCAATAAGAGCATACTCTGTCTCGCTTTTGGTGAAACCGCTACATATCAAATGTGGTACTGCAGGAATTTGGTACTTATTTTGTATAGCCGCAGCTACAGCCACGGTTCCGGGCCGAGTGCGTTCCGATATACGCTTATACAATCCTCCCTCCATATCTTTATAAACAAACTCACTACGATGAGTCGTTATATTTATGTATTTTGGATCAAATTCACGTAACTTATCTATCGTATTAAATACCTTTTCTATACTGTTACCTTTTAAAGGAGGAAGTACCTCAAAAGAAAATGCAGTGGACTGTTTGTCTGAGATTAAGTCTACAATGCTCATCGTTCAAAATTTTGTTTTTACAAAAGTAACATTTTTGATGAAAATCCTGATAAAAACCTAAAAATTAAACCATCCCCCCCTTATAAAATTTGAGAATGAAAATTTCATCTTTAAAGTCAGGACCAATAAATACATATCTGGAACAGATACACTCAATACGATTCGTAAGCCAAAACGACAGTGATTCATTTATAAATTTTATTTAATGCAAGACTGAAAATAAATGGCTATCGTTAAACAAATACAAAACTCACATTTTTCTTCCCGAAATATTTGGAGTAGACACTGATCGTCTCTATATTTGTATCGTGTTTTTCATGGTATTAGATTTAAGGTTAATGAAGATTGGTTGTCGTGAGACAACCTTTTTTTGTTTATAAACATTCCTCAGCTCTACCGCACAACGACAATACACACTTCAAAAGATTCTTTCAGAGCAATAGTTCCCAGCTTCTTCTCACTTAAATAAATATAATTACAAAATGAGAATTGGATAATAATGACCTAATTTAGCATCATTATTATCCAATCCATTCTTAAAAATACAAATAATAATAAAGTATCAAACTAATTTATAACAGAACAACAACTTAATTACTTTTTAAGATTTTAAATGTTTTATTACCCACTCTAACAAAATAAATACCTGATGGATACATAGACATATCAATATTATCTTTAGTAGTTTTCAAAATAAATCGACCAGTTGCATCAAATATCTGTTTTAATCCTTTTTTATTGATTTTCAATATATTATCAATATTCAAAACAGAATCTTCAGATAGAAACGTTTTTTCGTCAGAACTTAACATCTCATCATTTGTAATTATGTACGACGGATTTTCCATTAAAGGTAATACATACTTTCCTGTAGAAGATGTCATTTTATTTTTCTGACCTAACCAATTTACATATATAATTTCTTTACTTTTCAAATCCAATTCTATTGTTTCAGCAACCTCCTTTGAAGGATCTGCAGAATGACTAACATTCCATAACGCAATCACTTGGTCTTTGCCCGAACCATAACAAAAGACTTTCGTATCTTCTGTATCAACCAAAGCATTAGAAAAAGGCTTATTCTCTAATAAAGATGAAAGTACAGAAACTGCACAATATGCTGCTTTGGGAGAAAAATCCTTACGTATGACTCCGAAATTATGTTCTTTTTCTTTAATATTTGTTCCATCATTCTGAAAATCATATACATACACACAACTTGTAGTATTGTATCTTCTTGACATCAGATACAAACGAGTAATATATGCAGCTTGTCTTGCCTCATCTATATAAAGAACTTTTCCATCATCCCTGATCAAAGTATCAGCTTGAAACCAACCCATTTCAGTAATCCATGCTGTCAATGGCTTACTTTTTTTAGAATAAGTTTCTATCATTTTTTTATAGTGTGGCCATAAAGATGATACAGATACATTTTTCAAAAATGGATGACCTTTTGTCTGATATCCATCCTCTGGATTGAATGGCGCAACATAAGTGTGCATAGCAAAACCATCCATATACTTAACTCCTCCACTCTGAAATATAGGGGTTAGATATGCCCCATCTACCAAATTTGGAGCACCTCCCGAGCAAATTACCGTACTATTGGGTTGCAAAGCTTTAATTGTCGTATATGTCTCTTTCAATAATTCATAATAACTGGTACCAGGATCGATTCCCAACGCTTTTGAAGGTTCATTCCAAATCTCCCACAATGTAACTTTATCACCATAACGTTTCACCAATTCTTCTGCATAACGGGCAAAACGCTTTCTTCCACTTTCATCCAAAGGAAATCCTCGGTTAGCCACTTTTTCTCCGGGAGCAGGATTACCATATTCCAAACTGATCAATACACGTATATCCCTGTCTGATGCCGCTTGAATATAATTGTCATATTTAGCGGAAAATTTAAATGTCCCTATAGGTTTTTCCACATCTCCCCAATATACCTCATCTCGAATACTGCTAAAACCTGCCAGTCGTATTAAATCTAAACTATATGGCACTAACCCTTTATTTTGTGCAAAATGCGTACATGTCCCAAAATCTGTAGGGCCGGCACTATACCGTTGTGGAACAATAGCGATATTGGAATGAGCAACAGCTAATGTTTCCCCCTTCATATTATCCTTCAAAGTCACTGTATAATCATAAAGACCCAGCTCAGGAAAATCCAATGATAATTTCACTTCTCTATGTGCAGCACCATTACTCTCTAAAATTACAGAATTTCCAATGATTATCGACTTATCAAGACGATGCTTTGCCTCAACGTATACACCAAACTCGTTAGCACTAGTAGCATCATTAAACTTCATACATAGCTCTTTCTTTCCAGTGCCAGCAAATATAAGAGGATATTGAGGCCCTCCGGAAATAATCAACCGAGTGGCATAAGAGTTTTGCAATATCAAGGCAAAAATTAAAGTAAATAGAAGAAAACCTTTTTTCATGTGATTACTGAATTTTATTTTCGTGAAACAATTTTTTTTACAAAAAAAGGCCTTACCTATTAATTTAATCAGGAATAAACGCTTAACTACAAATTAATTTTTAATCCAAAAACTTTAATTTCGTCTTATTTCTTAATAATAGAATTAAATGATACAGGATAAGATTCATTTAGCAAACTCTTATACTCTTTACAGAACTTATCATACGTATTTTTTGCAATGCCGGTTTTTCCACTATTAAACAGAGCCACACACTTAATAGAAAGAGCTTCCTCATTTAATGGATCGTTTGCAAATATCGCATCTGCTATTTTTATCTGCATTCTTGGACTATCATAGTCGGATTGAACAGAAACAGCGAGCAATATATCTATAACCTCCGATGACAAACCTGCTTTAAAAGGGTCTATCCAATCTATCTGCATATTAGGTAATAATGTTCCTCTGAAAGCAAGTTCCATAAATCGAGAAAAATCTTCTGGGTCTTTCAATTTTCGAGTGTCTTGTAAAAACTGAGAAAGTTCTTTGTAGTCACAAAAAACATTTTCTCCAAAAATAATTTCCCAATAATTATTATGATTATGAATTGTAATATCACCGACTTCCTCGAGTATAACTCTCAGCTTACGGATAGAAACATTCCGGTTATTCCTCGCTGAACTCTCATCTTTATCCCCCCATAATAATTCATCAAGTTTAGAACTGAGAATACCTTTCTTCCCGCCATAAGTATACAATATAAGGACCAATAAAAGCTGTCGCAAAGTAGGAGTAAAATGCGCTGTAATATCCTCTCCTTTTTTATTCCTCACAGAAAAACCACCTAAAAGGCAAATACTATGGAATGAAATATCATAATGCAAAATTTCGTTCGCAACTAAAGTCTCAGACAGTGCAACATTACGCTTCCTTTGCTTTCTTTTTTTTCTGAAGGATAAAATAAGGAATAAACTTCCTACCAAAAAAATCAAACTAGAAATTATAATCATATTCTGATAATCTTCACCAGAATTAGCCAATTGCAAAGTATCCTCTTCTCTCAAAGGGGGATATTTCATTGAATATATCGAGATAGTCTTTATTCCATTCTGAGGAACTTTATCGTAGACTGCATATAATTTCGATTCTCTAGAAGAATACAGCAAATTTCGATATAAATGCAAACTTGACATATTACCCGGTATCGCATCTCCCATATGATAAGCTTTCTTATCGCGCAAAGACAAACGGATAAGACGAGCTCCGTCCAAATTAGCTAATAAATAAAAAGAACTGTCTTGCTCGTTAAATATCATATTTTCAGCTGGCAGATAAGTAATATTATCCATTGCAAAATCCCCTACAAAAGAGACTTTACCAGTGTGAATATTTATTTTATGCAAATCATACGTATACTCTGTAGATAGCTCTTGCCTACCGGTTTTACTACCTCTTCCTCCAAAAATATACAAGTTTTCACCTACTAAAGATATTGCTGCCGAATAACGAGGAAATATCTCATCTATCCGCCTTTTTTCCCATCTATTTTCCGGCCAAAAACAACGAATCAACGTATTATTATATTTATATCCACCATAACCACCAAAAGTATATATGCAAGAATCCTTAGACGAATATAACGAAGCATGATGCCAGTAAATACTTTCATAAAGAGGCTTTTGAGTTGAACTCCAAGTTTGGTCAGCAAAAGAAAAAGTAGATAAGGATTCATTGTCTAAATTAAAAGAAATCAATTTATTATCAATTGTATCCATTACCATCTGCGAATAATTAGATGCGGCCGGATATCCCTTCTTAACCTTAATTATTTTTTCCGTAACAGTTTTCAGGTCAAGAGCTGTTATCTGCATTTCATCCGGAACAATATAAAGAATTGTATTTTTCGAATCAAATGCAAACTGGACATTATTTTCTATTCTTTTGGTTACAACCTCTTTCCATTTCCAATAATCATCAATCAGCCATGAGGGATATTGGGCTACAGCCATCTTTCCCTTTACTTCATCATAACAAATATTTCCTTGATGGCGACTTAATAACCAATTACGTATCAATTTGTTGTCATCATATACCCTAATATTCTTTAAATTGACCGGGGCCACATCGTTAGATGTGTATTTCCCTCTCCGGCATTTTCCAAACGAAACATAAAATTTTTCAATATCACCAAAAGAATAAGGGACTTCAAATACCGAATTATTATAAACAAGTAATATACGGTTATCTTCTCTCGATAAAGTTATCTTTACAGGAATCGATTTTTTTACCTGTACTTTTTTCGCTAACGGGTATATATCATTATCTACAATTAATTCAGGAAAAGGCTGATATAAACTATCCAATGAAAACATAAAATCTATGTTCTTATCATTATCCGAAATCATCCTAAACACAAAACCATAAATGGTATTTTCTTTCCGTACCTCCATATCAAAAGAAAACGTCAGAGTACGCCTTAACCGTATACCCTCTCCATTATCCAACTCAAGTGTCGTTCTCTTTTCTGCCAAATGAGTATGAGAGTTGAAATGCAAACCTACTTCCCGGCCTTCCCCGTAAACAAAAGATATAGAAAATAACAATACAAACAAAAAGATGTATCTTTTCATAGTAAAAAAAGTCATTAACACTGTAAAATATCGTGACTCAAAACATCTGCTTGTACTTAAAAAAATTAAAAACAGATACTTACAGACACAAATATACGTTATTTTCCTTTATTTTACTTGAATCAAGTAATAAAAAGATAATTAAAATATATATTAATCGAAAATTAATCGATATTTAACTCGTTATTTTTAGCCATATTAATCAAGGTCTATTTATTTTGTCTTCGAGAATGAAAAACGCAATCTTTTCAGAAAGCTATTTACACAAATTCATTCATCATATCACATTATAGATTCAACCATGAACACAAAAAATGATTTTTACATGAAGAAACAAATTCTGATTTTCGGATTTTTTTTGATGTTGACATTCCAGAGTACAGCCCAATACATCGTATCGCCATCCGACACAATCGATGTGTTATTTGGAAAACAACGAAAAGAATTATCCACATCCGCCATAACTACCTTAAAAGGGGGTTATGTTAAAAACGTTCCTAACCTAAATCCTTTCAATACCATTACAGGATTATTGCCCGGACTCATTATGATTCAAAATAACGGAGAACCGGGAGAGGAAGGGGGCTCTATGTATTTAAGAGGCCAACGCACTTTAGGAAATAATACACCTTGGGTACTCGTTGACGGAATACAACGCAATCTTGACATACTTGATCCTGATGAAATAGAAAGTATCTCTATATTAAAAGATGCAGCTGCAACCGCTATTTATGGGTTAAGAGGTAGTAATGGGGTTATATTAGTAACTACCAAACGAGGCAAAAACCAAAAAATACAAATAGGATTAGATGCCCGTGTTGCAATGCAATCTCCCACGAAACTTCCAGAATTTCTCGGCTCTTATGATTATGCCCGACTTTATAACGAAGCTTTAATCAACGATGGTCAACAACCATATTATACACAAGAAGCTCTAGATCATTATTATTTTAAAGATGATCCCATACACTACCCGGACAACGACTATCTGGATCAATACTTAAAAAAACACTCTATTCAACAAAAATATAATCTTAGCGTACGAGGAGGGAACAACATAGCCAAATACTATTTTTTAGTCGGGTATGCTTCTAACTCCGGATTGTATAATGTAGATAAAATAAATACTTACGGAACAAATGCTACCATGAAAACATATAGCGTACGTTCCAATGTAGATGTTCAAGTCAACAAGAATTTCGATATCCGGCTCGACCTCTCCGGTCGTATGCAAGACCGCATATATCCAGGAATGAGAGCTAATAGTGTAAATGGCATTTTCAGTTCCTTATTGAGGCTTCCACCTAATCTTTTCCCGGAAAAATATATAGGAGAATATAATATCGTAGATGCAAATGGGAATCCACTTGGGACTACTGTTATAGATCCTTTAGCAGGTAATGCCCAATATCAAAACAACCCATACGGGTTGCTAAATAATAGCGGCTATTCTGCCTACAAAGAAGTATCCCTGACTTCAACAATTGCCGGAGGATATAAACTGGATTGCATTACTCCCGGATTAAAAGCGACAGCATCGTTAAGCTATGACAGTAACTATGCAAAAAATGCCAATCGTTCGAAAAGTTTCGCAGTTTATGAGCTCGTTGGTGAAAAAGAAGTACGACAACACGGGACACATGGCAATATGAGCAATACATGGACATCTGTATATTATCAAAGACGTATAGATATACAAGCAGGATTAGAATATAACCGATATTTCGGTAAATCATATGTAGCCGGAATGATGAGATATAATTATAATCAGTATGCTCTGGATGGAAATAATCTTCCTAACTTGAATTCTGGGATGCTTGGACGCTTTTCTTACGCATATGATAGCCGTTATTTAGCTGAATTTTCATTTGCATACCAAGGAACAGAGCAATTTCCCAAAGGAAATCGATATGGATTTTTCCCCGCATTCTCTTTAGGATGGAACATGGCCAACGAACGCTTTATAAAAGATAATGTCAAATTTTTAGACGTCTTTAAAATCAGAGGTTCTATAGGACTGACCGGTAGCGACAAAGGCATACCTTATTTCTACTATATCGAAAATTATGCACAAAAGGGTTCTATTACTTTAGGCAACGACGGAGCCGCTGCTCCTAATACTGCCTGGTACGAAGCAACCGTTGCCAACCCCAATATAACATGGGAAAAAAATCGTAAAATAAACGTCGGTTTAGATATGTCCCTATTCAATAATACTCTTGATTTTACAGCAGATTTATTTCAAGAGCGCTCATCGGATATCCTTATTACCAGCCAGCAAATACCGTCTATGTTTGGAGGCTCTACTCCTCAAATAAACCGTGGTATCGTAGATAATAAAGGAATTGAATTATCTATCGGATATCATAACCAAATCAGAGATTTTTCTTATTTCGCAAATGCAAACTTTGCAGCAACAAAAAATAAAATTGTCAATCAGGACGAACAATTCAGAACTTATGCTTATCAGGTTCGTACCGGGCTTCCTATCGGAGAACGTTTTGGCTTAGTTGCTTTAGGGCTGTTCCAAGACCAAGAAGAAATAGATAAAAGCCCTTCCCAAGCAGCATATGGTACCATACGGCCTGGAGATATCAAATATAAAGATATCAATGGTGATGGAATAATTAATTCTGACGATGAAGTTCGTATAGGCAGCAGCCAAGTTCCATCCATCACATACGCCTTTTCTTTAGGAATGAGCTATAAGGGATTCGATATAAAAGCCCTATTTCAAGGGACCGGACGTTCTCAAGCTATCTTAAGCGGAATAGAAGTTTTCGAATTCGTAAACAACGGAAAAGTAAAACCGGAACACCTAAACCGGTGGGCCTATTACACCGACCCTAATACTGGGGAGCTAATAGATACGAGGGCTTCGGCCACTTATCCTCGGTTGTCTCTTTCCGAAACTACCAATAATCGTCAGGCTTCAACCTATTGGCTACGCGATGTACATTATCTAAGGCTTAAAACACTTGAATTAGGATATTCCTTTGACCGTTTCTTAAAAAATACATTCATTTCACATGCCCGTATCTATTTAAGTGGGTATAACATACTTACTTTTAGTCCTATCAAAGGTATGGATCCTGAAATGGTAGGTAACCCGACAGCCTATCCCATTCAAAAAGCGTTCAATCTCGGGATAAATCTGACATTCTAATCTCAAAATAAAAACAAGCTTGGATATTCTTCAACCACCTTATATAAAAAATAACCATATGAAAGATTACATATTATATATTTCAATTGTTTTCTTCCTGTCTCTGTTCGCCTCTTGTGACAGAGGTCTTTTAGACGACATGCCGCTAAACAAGAAATCTGCTTATGATATATTCAAAGACAGCACTCGAGTCGACGATTTCGTATTAGGACTTTATACTTATTTACCTGGAGTTTATAATCGATTTGACGGAGAAGCTATGTTATCCTCCGCCACAGACGAGTCCACCCAATGTAAAGCAATGCATGGAGTTCGTTCTTTCAACGACGGTTCTCTTCAACCGACCTCTCATCCTGATATGATATGGGCCGATGCCTATGCCGGCATTCGCCAAGCAAATTTACTACTTGACAATATAGGGTCTCTATATGCTTCTACTTCTGACGAAAAAAGAAATGCGGCTATTAATGAAGCGCGTTTTGTAAGAGCATTTCTCTATTTCGAATTGATAAAAAGATATGCAGGAGTTCCATTACTTAAAAGAACTTATTCTTATGACGAAAATCCCAACATTCCTCGCAATACATTTGCCGAATGTATAAAATTCATTGTAGACGAATGTGACTCTGTTGCTAAATATTTGCCAACTGTACAGCCAGAATCTCAAATGGGCCGTGCTTCTGGAGTTGCAGCCATGGCATTAAAGGCCAGAACTTTGCTTTATGCTGCCAGTCCGCTTTTCAACGGGCCGTCGATTGAAGGGAAAAATGATCCTATTGTCGGATATGGCTCCTACAATCCTAACCGATGGGAAGACGCTGCTAAAGCAGCATCTGAATTATTACAACACTATCCGGGAACTATAGATTTATACCGCACAGGAACTGCTATTTTTAAATACGGTCGTGGATTTTATACCCCTGCCGGGAATAAAGAACTCTTATTCGTAAAAACCCGAGCCAAAGACAACAACATAGAAAAGATTAATGCTCCGGTAGGATATACCAATGCAATAGGAGGTGTATGTCCCTCACAAAATCTGATAGATGCCTATGAAATGAGTGGAGGAAAAACCTATGACCCTAACGCTCCCTATTCCAATCGAGATCCCCGCTTCTATGCTACCATTCAATATAACGGAGCTACTTGGTGGGATCGTAAAGTTGAAACATTTATGGGAGGCCTCGATGCCGAAGATGCAACACTAAATGCAACGAAGACTGGATATTATTTACGAAAATTCAGTGATCCTGAGGCTATCATATTCGGAGCGACCAAAACCGGACTACACTATTTCCCTTATTTCAGAGTAGCCGAAGTTCTACTAAACTATGCTGAAGCCATGAATGAAGCTTATGGGCCTGAAACAGATTATTTCGGAAATGGACGTACTGCAAAATGGGCAATAGATGAAGTTCGTAGTCGGGTTTCTATGCCCAGTCTTCCGGAAGGTCTATCCTACTCAGAAATGAAAGATCGTATCATGCACGAAAGACAGATAGAACTTGCTTTTGAAGAACACCGCCATTGGGATTTACGTCGGTGGAAAAAAGCTAAAGATATCTTAAATGGGTTAGAATTAAAAGGTATTACAATAACTCGGACAATAGACGAACCAACGGGAAATATTACATATACATATACTCCAAAAGTAGTCGAAAAAAGAGTCTTTACTGATAAAATGTATCTCTATCCTATACACACTGGTGAAATACTAAAAAATAAAGCATTGGTTCAAAATCCATTATGGTAAATATGACCTTAAAAATTTGAATAGATATGAAAAAAATAATATATACATTACTAATCTTTTTGGCTTTAGGACATACCGTTTACGGCCAGCAAAAAGTAATCACAGGAACAGTCATAGAAGATGCCAATTCAACATTAATGCCGGGCATCAACGTTGCCATAAAGGGAACAAATACTGGTACTTTTACAGATATGGACGGGAAATTTTCTATCAGTGTAAAACCTGGAGACATTTTAGTATTTTCCTTTGTAGGCTATGAAACTCAAGATATAAAAATAAACAACCAAACCTCATTGACTGTAAGAATGAAAGCAAAGCTTTCAGAGCTAGACGAAGTAGTTGTTGTGGGATATGGTACACAAAAAAAGGTCTCAGTGGTAGGTGCTATTTCTACAGTGAAAGCGGATGAACTAAAACAAAGTGCTTCTGCCAACCTGAGCAATGCTATTGCTGGACGGATATCAGGAGTTATGACCAAAATGGTTTCTGGACAGCCAGGAAACGACGACTCTCGCATTTTTATTCGAGGTATGGGTACTTTCAATGATAACACTCCTTTAGTATTAGTTGACGGTATAGAAAGAAGTTTCAATCAAATAGATCCTGATGACATCGAGTCTTTCTCCGTCATGAAAGATGCTTCAGCAACCGCTGTCTATGGAGTTCGAGGTGCTAATGGAGTCATTCTGGTTACAACAAAAAGAGGGCAAATAGGGAAACCTGTTGTTTCATTTTCCGCCCACGCCGCAATCCAGACTCCCATACGCACAGCTAAACCCTTAGATGCATATAATTTTGCTCTTCTCAAGAATGAAGCCATACGCAACGATAACGGAGGTCAAGTCCCTACGTCTGCTAACTACTACTATTCCACGGACGAAGATTTGCAACATTACCTGACTGGGGATTCTCCATATACCCACCCTAACAATGATTTGATTGATATGTTCCTGAGAAAAGCAATCCCTCAGTATCAAACCAATCTGAATATCCGTGGAGGAAATAAAATCGTAAAATATTTCGTATCATTAGGATTTTTATTTCAAGACGGTATTTATAAAGAATATAAGAACGATGATTACAGTACAAACGCCAATTATCGTCGTTTGAATTTACGGTCTAATCTGGATTTCAATGTAACCAAAACAACTGTTGTAGGTGTCGATTTGAACAGCTCTTTCCGTTCTCGTCATAATATTGGTGTAAATAGTCGTTTTGCTGCAGAAAGTACCAATCCTGAATACAACAATATGTTCGAGTTATTAATGCGTCAACCAGCCAATTATTCACCTTTAAAAAACCCTGACGGCACATATGGAAATGGTAAAAACGCGACTATATACAATCCTCTACAAATCGTAGAAAAAGGAGGCTACTACCATACAAATCAAGACGTTTTACAAGGTACCTTCCGGTTAGATCAAGATCTAAAATTCATTACAAAAGGACTTACATTCAAAGCTATGTTGGGAATAAATTCATTCCTTTCGACAGCACAAACTCTTAGCGAACGTCCATTCATGATCGAATATGATAAATATGGTAACTATACAGATAACATATTATCTGAACAACTTCCGGTATTATCATCTTCTACAACAAACGACTGGCAAAGAATATACGGAGAAGTATCTTTCAATTACAATCGGACTTTCGGAGATCACGCTGTAACAGCTTTAGCCTTATATAACCAAAGCCAAACATTCACTAAAGCCAATGTACCAACCGGTTATTTAGGTTTTGTCGGTCGACTTACCTATGGCTATAAACAAAAATATCTTGCCGAAATCAACTTAGGCTATAACGGCTCCAATCAATTTGCCGAAGGCCGTCGCTACAGTTTATTCCCTGCAATATCTGCCGGATGGGTCATTTCTGAAGAAAAGTTCTGGAAAAATAATATCTCATTCATCAATTTCTTGAAAATAAGAGGTTCATACGGTGAAGTCGGAAATGACAAAATAGGAAATTATCAATATCTCTATCTACAAACATACAATAACGGTAATGCTAATTTTGGCAATTATAACTTTGGAGTCACACCACAAGGCTATAATGGTCTACTCGAAGGACGATTAGGAAATGATCAAGTTACCTGGGAAAGAGCAAAGAAAACAAACGTAGGTATGGATATGCGTTTATTCAACGGTCGATTCACACTCAATGCCGACTATTTCCATGAAATACGTAATGATATTCTTATGGAATACAACAACCTTCCTATGGTATTAGGTATCTCCTATCCTCCCGGAAACATAGGTATAGTTCGTAATCAAGGAGGTGAAATAGAATTGGGCTGGAACGACAAATACAAAGATTTCAATTATTTCATCAAAGGAAATATGTCATATGCCCGTAATAAGATTATTGAAAATGGTGAAGCATTACAAAAGTATCCATGGATGTCCCAAAAAGGTCAATCTATCGGACAACATTATGGGCTAGTGGCTTTAGGACTATTCAAAAGCCAGGAAGAAATAGATAGTGCACCTCAACACATAGGTACTGTACAAATCGGAGACATACGTTACAAAGACCTGAATGAAGACGGAGTTATAGACGAATACGATGAATGTCCTATCGGATATAGTAACATACCCCGAATTCAATTTGGACTTACTGCCGGTTTTAGCTATAAAGGATTTGACTTTAGTATGTTATGGCAGGGTGCCGCACAATTTAGTGTTTATTTCTCTAATGGAGCCGTTTGGGAATTCAGAGATGGAGGAAATGCCTTTGAACATCATCTCGGCCGTTTCAATCCAGAAGATCCCTCTACCTGGGACACAGCAACTTACCCACGTCTACATGACGGAAATTTCCCCAATAATCATAGAAAATCGACTTATTGGTTAAAAAAAGGAGATTATTTACGACTCAAAAACGTAGAAATCGGCTACAGTCTGCCAAAACATCTATTCTCCAAAATAGGAGTTTCCAAATTACGCTTCTTTGTAAGTGGGACCAACTTGCTAACTTTTGATCATCAGAATACATTCGACCCTGAGACAGAAAATGAGAGAGCTTATAATTATCCACAAATGTCTCAATACACATTTGGAGTAAACATCCAATTTTAAGCACGAAATCATTACATAGTACTCAATAAAAAAACAACCAAAATGAAAAAAATATTATATTATAAATTATATATATTACTCGTCATTTTTGTAGCTTTTACCTCCTGCATGGACGACGGTTCTGGTCTCCTAGATAAAGCCGAATCCGGAGATTTGACAGAAGAAAAAATATTTTCTGACGGAACTTTAGCACGTAGATGGCTTTATAACATATATTCCAGATTACCCAAGGGATATGCTCGATTTGGTGCTGTCAACCCTGTATACTTAGGAGCAACCACAGACGAAGGCCAACAAGCTCATTTAGGTTTATTAACTCAAGCCCTTTGGTTCAACGAAGGTACTTGGAATGCAGCTAATCCTACAGATTTACCAGGATGGAAATACCAATGGACAGCCATCAGGCCGGCAAACAAAATGATAGAAAATGTAGATAAAGTTCCAGTCAGCGTACAAGACGGTATCACAGAAGAAAGCAAACTACAAATGAAAACCGAAGCCCGCATGTTGAGGGCAATCTTCTATTCCGAATTATTAAAAGCTTATGGAGGAGTACCTATCATCACCAAACAACTCACTCAATTTGACCCTGCTCTATATACTCCACGGTCCACTTTCGATGAAACTGTAGATTTTATTGTCAAAGAATGTGACGATTGTGCAAAAATTCTTCCTCCAAATTATTTGCTGACATCTCCTACCGATTTTGGGAGAATGACTTCAATGGCAGCCAAAGCATTAAAAGCCAGAGTATTGCTATATGCTGCCCGACCATTATTCAACGATCCTAACAATAGCAATAGAATTGTTGCAGGAGAATATAATCCAAAAAAATGGGAAATAGCTGCAGAAGCAGGACATGATGCCATTTTGTTCGCCGAAGAAAATGGCTATGCACTCTATACAGACGCAGGAAAAGACAGTTACCGACAACTATTTATTACACGAGGAACATGTGAAGAAATCATTACATATATTCGTACCTCAAAACATCGTGAATGCGAAGCTCGCCAACTTCCTCTCCGATTCCATAATGCCGGAAATGATAAAGGCGGTGGTTATACCGTACCCTCTCTCAATCTTGTAGAGTCTTACGAAACCAAAGAAGGGCTAAACATTTACCAACCCGGCTCAAACTGGGATCCACAAAATCCTTACCAAAACAGAGACGAGCGCTTTTATGCTACGATTTATTATAATCAAAGCAAATACAAAAACTATACTTTCCAAATCTATAATGCAGCCGAAGGTTCTTCTGTAACTCCTGGTGTAGACTACCCTTCTGATGCACTAAACACAGGCTTTTACCTAAGAAAGTTTATTGATGAAACGATAAATCCTAATAATGGTGCCGCTCATCATAATTTTCATGTACTACGATATGCAGAAGTATTGTTGAACTATGCCGAAGCTATGAATGAAGCTTACGGTCCTTATACCGATTTTTTCGGTGATGGAAAGACGGCTAAATGGGCTTTGGATCAGGTAAGAAGCAGAGCTATGCAACCTCCGATGCCATCAGGTCTTTCTGCAGATTCCATGCAAGTTCGCATCCGCAATGAAAGAAAAATAGAATTGGCTTTTGAAGAACATCGTTTCTATGATTGTCGGCATTGGAAAGACGCTGCGGCTTTTCAAAGCATAAAATTACAGACCATTACCAAAGATGACAATGGTGTATTCAAATATGGAGAAAGTATTCGTAAACGAGTGTTTAATGCACCCACTATGTTTTTACTTCCTATTCCTTTAGATGATATAGCAAATGGAAAATACGAACAAAATCCAGGATGGTAAATAAAATTTCCTATTACATTAAACGATAACTAAAATGGGATATCCAACTAAAATAATATATACAGCAGCTCTGATTAGTTCCATAAACAATTTATCAGCACAGGAAAAGATCAAAAATACAAAACCTAATATTGTCGTTTTCTTAGCTGACGATGCCGGTATGGATTTTGGATGTTATGGCAACAAAAATATCTCAACTCCAAATATCGACAAAATTGCAAAAAATGGAATTCTTTTTAAGAATGCATTCCTCACAGCCCCGCAATCAAGTCCATCTCGTACCAGTATGCTTAGCGGAAAATTTGCACATACTATCGGAACTGAGGATTTGCATAACGGACTAAATGCAGAAACTCTAATACTCCCGACATATCTACATCGGGCAGGTTATGTAACTGCATCCATGTTAAAAACACATTGGGGGCCTAATGGGGATAAACAATTTGATGTGAGAATAAAAGGCGATTATCTACCTAATCAGGGACCTCTTTCCGATGAACTTTTCCAGAACTATAACAAATTTCTGGATGAAAACAAAGACAAGCCTTTTTTTATATGGGTGGGCTTTATTGATCCCCATCGTCCATATAATAGAAATAATACAGAACAACAAAACGACCCAAAAAAAATCCAAGTCCCACCTTATCTTGTAAACAGCGATAAAACCAAACGTGATATGGCTGATTATTATAACGAAATAAGTCGTATGGATAATAATATCGGGACCATGATGGATGAGCTGGATAAACGAGGTCTGACTGACAATACAATCTTTGTATTTATGAGTGATAATGGTATGCCTTTCCCCCGCTGCAAAGGAACCTTATATGATTCCGGCATCCAAACTCCTCTATTATTCATGTGGAAGGGAAAGATAACCCCTGGAACAACCCACTCTAACGGTATGGTCAGTTCTATTGATTTGACACCGACTTTACTTGATTTGGCTGGTATAGATATACCTCAAGACATGTATGGGCGAGGATTTAAAAAACTCCTTTTTGACCCTACTCAAAAAGGTTCAGAATTTATTTACGCAGAACGTAACTGGCATGATGCTGACGAATATATGCGTTGCATAAGAAGTAATAAATATAAACTGGTATATAATGCTTATTATAATATTCCACACGGAACATCCATGGACATAAGTACCAGTAATAGCTGGTACGAACTGAAACGGTTACAAAGATCCAACAAATTAACGGAAAATATGAAGCAGATTTTCCAGTGTCCGAGAGCTATGGTAGAAATTTACGATTTAGAAAAAGATCCATACGAACTAAATAATGTCGCAGACCTCCCCGAATACCGTGAAATAGGAGAAAAATTAGCCGCAAAATTAGTCAAGTGGCAA
The DNA here is from genome assembly GCF_015097275.1 of Coprobacter secundus subsp. similis. Lineage (GTDB taxonomy): Bacteria > Bacteroidota > Bacteroidia > Bacteroidales > Coprobacteraceae > Coprobacter > Coprobacter secundus. The sequence continues at coordinate 3,687,051 of NZ_AP023322.1, read as the reverse complement.
AAAGATACACAAGATCATCCTTGGTGGAAAAGACGCAGAAGCGATCAAAATGACCGTATAACAGGATTTCCCCTTTTCAAAACTCGACCACCTATGTGGACCGACTAAATTTCACAGATTGTCATATATTCATTTAAATATATATTTATGTTAACATCTTACAAATCTATATTAAATAAAGCATATCAAGGTGGTTATGCAGTAGGAGCATTTAATTGTTTAAGTTTGGAAAATGTAATGGGCGTTATTGCCGCTGCAGAAGAGCTCCACTCTCCAGTTATATTACAATTAGCAGAAGTCCAATTCCCTTATGCCCCGATGGAGCTTATGGCACCACTATTCCTTAAAGCTGCGCATCAAAGTTCTGTTCCTGTTGCCGTACATTTAGACCATGGACAAAGTTTCGAAACCTGTGCTCGTGCCATACGAATGGGATTCAACAGTGTTATGTTCGATGGAGCGTGTCTACCTTTCGAAAATAATGTAAGCATAACAAAAGCCGTTGTACGTATGGCAAAAGCTGCAGACGTCGACGTCGAAGCCGAACTTGGAAAAGTCGGAGACACTGGTTTCGGTGGAGGAGAAGGCACAGGCTCTGCCTCTACTGCCGATGTTTTTACTGACGTAGAAGAATCGGCTTTATTCATCGAAAAAACCGGTATTGACGCTTTAGCGATTGCTATCGGCAACCTACACGGCAAATATATAGCGACTCCTAAACTAAACATAAAAAGACTGACAGAAATCAGTGAAAGAAACAATATGCCTTTGGTACTTCATGGTGGGTCTGGAACCAGTGAAGAAGACTTCAAAGCTTGTGTACATCATGGAATAGCCAAAATCAATGTTGCTACAGCCATGCAAATAGCTATTACGCAAAAGATTGAGAAATATTTACAACAATGTCCTCAACCCAATTACATTGATATGAAATGGAAAATGATTGAGGCATCCAAAGAAACTGCACTGTACCATCTCCGACTTTTTGAAAGTGAAGGGAAGGCTTTATAAAAATTTAATCGTTTCATTGTGAAAATAAATATATCCATATTATCTATTTTTCTCTCTTTATCAGTTGCTGCCCAATCACCCGATAAAGCTCTGATTATTCATTATGATTTCGAATCTGCAACTGGTACCACAGTGCCAGATCTCTCTGGGAATGGGAATCATGGAGTCATCACCAACATGAGCGGAAATTTCAAAATAGAAAATACCTCCGATGCCAATGGACACTCCTTTGGAAAAGTCTTTCATAAACCCATAGCCGGAAAGCCCGGACACATTACGACTCCAATTAATCTATTCAAAAGAGGATTCGAAGATTATACTTTAGCTTTTTGGATATGTATTACCAGTGATATAAGCATTTCCTGCGGAAATGTTCAAATGATAGGATGTAGCCCTTCCGGTTCCACAGTAAATCCAAATACCCAACAATTGGCAGGTATTGAGAACGGATACTTTGTCGGTATGTCCAACTTTGGGACCCCTTTCCCTCTTACAGATACAAGCGGGAATATCCCAGGAGAAAAAGTTGAATTGGGAAAGTGGTACCATTACGCAGTCGTATCTTCTGCAACCGATCAAAAATCGACCTTATACATCAATGGTATAGAAATATCTTCTACACAAGGAGCCAATGAATATGAAGAATTGACCCGAATCAATGGAGCCCTATATATTGGAAGAGGTGCTGGCAGTACAGGACAATACTACATTTTCGGAGGAAAATTAGATGATTTCAGACTATATGGAAAAGCATTATCTTCATCAGAAATAAAAGCGATAATGAGACAAAACATAACTGGGATAGAAACTTCCAAAAATAAAGATACAATAAAAGTATCTTCTCTAAAAAACGGAATCACTATACACAATGCCCAAGGGAAAAAAGTCCGTATATACGGAATAAATGGAATTTTTATCAGTGAAAAAAAAATTGAAAATGAAAACACATATTTACCATTAAATAACAATTCAGGTTACCTACTTGAAATAGATGGAAAAACATTTAAAACAGCAACTTTTTAAACTTGATTATAAACCTATAAAAAAACGAATCATGAAAAAAAGATTTTTACTACTCTCAACAGTCGCATTATTCTCATCAGCGACTCTTTTTGCTCAAGACATCAAAAATGGCTTGGTAGTTTATTATAACATGGAAGAAGGCGTAAACGGTGACGCTCCTGATAATATGGCCAATGCCCCGATTGACCTGTCCGGAAACAATAATAACTCCGTTAACCGAGGTCAAGCACCCAAAGGTCATAATTTTAAGACAGAACCAGACTTCAACTCTTTTTCTTTTGGAACCGTATTGACTTCTGAACCGGATGTCCCTGGTCACATATCCACCCCTGCCGGTGTTCTTAACCGAGGGAAAGGCGACTACTCTATCGCGTTTTGGGTAAGAGTAGAAGATAGCAATTTACCCGTGTTGCAGGGTCATAAAGATTATCAATTTCTGGCCTATAATCAAAAAGTCAATGCCCAAAACATGCAAGGTACTAATATCGCAGGACTGGCAACTCCGACTCTCGCTTGTATGAAAGACGGTAAATTTGCTGCTGTTTCGACAAATGAAGCAGACTATTTCACTGCTGAAGACATGGTTGAATACGGAAGATGGTATCACTACGCCGTAACCTCATCTTTGGACTTTGCTACAACGATTCTGTATATTGACGGAAAAGAAGTTGCCAGAAAAGAAATTCCATTGGAAGAACAGGGAGATCTTATACCTTCAGATGGCGGTGTTATATTGCGAAGAGGTGGCGGTGGTAACTTGGAATATGAAAATCCTGACGATCCAGCAACTCCGATTAGAATCCCAACCCAACGCTTTATTTTTGAAGGTGCAATGGATGAGTTCCGTATTTATGATCGAGTATTGACTCCTGAAGAAGTGGTAGCTATCATGAATGTCAATAAAAATGGAAGTGTAGATATTGAAAACAATATAGATAATTCTGGTATTTCTGTATATGTATCCGAAAAGAATATTATCGTCGAGAATAGCGAAGGATACAATATGGCCATATACAACTGTACCGGAAGTCTGATTTCAAATCAAAAAATAGACAGCAATCACCAAGTTGTATCTATGAATCAATCCGGTATCTATTTGGTTCGCATAAATAATGAAACATTCCGTATTATATTGAAATAAACCTTCATATCAAAATGACATATCAAAAAAATGATATGTCATTTTGATAAATTCTAAATCATCCATTATGAGAAAAGGCATCATCTCCGCAGGAAATTGGCTCGTCGATTTTGTAAAAATAATCGAAAAATATCCTGCACCCGGAAATTTAATTACAATAGAATCTACAGAAACAGGACTGGGAGGTTGTGCCCATAACGTATTAGTAGATCTCGCCCACTTGCACACCGATATTCCTCTGTATGCTGCAGGATGCATAGGAGATGACCCAAATGGGGAATATGTCTTAAATGAAATAGAAAAATACAATATAGACAAGTCTTACATGAAAATTGTCCCTCATACACCTACCGCATACACTGATGTTATGGCTGAAAAAGGGGGGCGTTCACGAACATATTTTCACTGTCGTGGAGCAAATGCACAATTAGATATAGAACACATAGATACGATAGATACCAATGCCAAAATTTTTCATTTAGGATATCTACTTTTATTAGATAAACTGGATGCCGAAGATCCTCAATACAAAGTCAAAGCAGCTCGCATATTAGATAAACTACAAAAAAAAGGATACAAAACCTCAGTAGATGTAGTATCTGAAGAAAGTAACCGTTTCTCCCGGATAATTACGCCTTGCTTACCTTTTACAGACTATTTGATTATTAACGAAGTAGAAGCCGCTCAATGTACAGGTATTCCCACTCGCACCTCCCAAAATACCGTCATTATCGAAAATATTAAAAATGCCGCACAACAATTATTAGATAATGGAGTAAAAGAGTTAGTAACTATACATTTCCCCGAAGGTGGTTACGCGATAAACAAGAATGGGAATTCCATTTTTGTTCCGTCATTTCCTATTCCTCCACAACATATTGTTTCAACTGTTGGAGCAGGCGATGCCTTTTGTTCAGGAATGTTATATGCCATACACGAAGAATATTCTTTGAAAGAATCATTATTATTTGCTTCGGCTTGTGCTTATTTCAATCTTCGAAACGCAACTTGCACTGGCGGTGCACCAACTTTAGATGAAGTAACAAAATTTTTAGAAAATCACAAATAACTACTATATATTATGAAAAGATCAGAAGTCAATCGATATATCAAACAAGCAATCAAATTATTTGATGAAAATAATTTTCATCTTCCTTCATGGGCACTACTAACGCCAGAAGAATGGAAAGATAAAATAGCGACCGAACGTTGCAAAGAAATAATCGACCATACTTTAGGTTGGGATGTTACAGATTTCGGAAAAAATAATTTCATGAAAGAAGGGCTCACTCTTTTCACTCTACGTAACGGTTCTCCCAAAAGTGAAAAAACCTATTGTGAAAAAATAATGGTTTCTTACGTAAACCAAATTACCCCAATGCATTTTCATTGGAATAAAATGGAAGATATTATTAATCGAGGCGGAGGTATATTAGCATTACAGCTATGGAAAGCCAATAAAAAAGAAGAAAAAACAAGTGACTCGTTCACCGTACAAATAGACGGAATAACCCAGAATATAGAAGCAGGAGAAATTATCCAGCTAAATCCGGGAGAAAGCATCACATTGGAACCATATATATATCACCAATTTTGGGCAGAAAAGGAAACTTGCATTATCGGAGAAGTCTCTAAAGTCAACGACGACTCTAATGATAATAGATTTTATGAGCCATTAGGAAGATACCCAGAAATAGAGGAAGACGAATCACCGTTATTTTTGCTTTGTACTGAATACTTGTAAAAGATTTTTCCTATTCCCAAATTCTGAATTTAAAAGTACACCTATTATGAACAGCAAAAAAATAGCCAGCATATCTCTAAGTTTATTAGCTGGTTCTCATTTTATACAAGCGGCAGATAATGATCGCCCAAACATCATATTTATCATGTCAGACGACCATACATCTCAAGCGATAAGTGCTTACAACGGAATGTTAAAAGACATATTACCCACTCCTAACATCGACCGTATCGGGAATGAGGGTGTCCGTTTGGAAAACTGCTTTGTTACAAATTCTATCAGCACACCATCAAGAGCTTGTATCTTGACCGGACAATACAGTCATAAAAATGGAGTATATACTTTGTTGGACAATCTCAATCGAGATATGCCAAATGTAGCTAAATATCTTCAACAAAGCGGGTATCAAACTGCTATTATCGGGAAATGGCATTTAGGCACAGAACCTTCCGGTTTTGATTATTACAATGTTTTACCAGGACAAGGAGAATATTATAATCCTAAAATGATTAAAATTGGAGACTGGGGCATTTGTGCAAATAACACAAATAAAGAGACGACTTATCGGGGACATTCTACCGATATTATTGGCAAAGAAGCTCTCGACTATTTAGATCGTATCGATAAAGACAAACCGTTCTTTCTAATGTGCCACTTCAAAGCGCCTCATCGTCCATGGAGACCCGCTGCACGCTTCAAAGACTTGTTAAAAGATGTAACTATTCCTGAACCAGAAAATATGTACGAAACCTATGAAAACAAAGGTGAATACGCTAAAATAATCCGAACGGGGATGGAAATAATGAACCGGAACGACCTTAAAGGAGACATGCCTCCTGCCGGAGCTACACGTGATGAGAAAAGGAAAAAAAATTATCAAATATACATCAAAGATTATCTACGTTGCGTTGCTGGTGTAGATGAAAATGTAGGCCATATATTACAATATTTAGATGAACACAATCTCACAGAAAATACAATCGTTATCTATACAGGTGATCAAGGATTTTTCTTGGGAGAACACGGATGGTTCGACAAGCGACTAATGATGGAGGAATCTTTAAGAATGCCTTTTCTTATCCGTTATCCAAAAGAAATTCCGGCAGGAAAAATAAATAAAGATATTATTTTAAATATCGATTTTGCCCCTCTGTTTTTAGATTATGCCGATATCAAAACTCCATCCCAAATGCAAGGAAAAAGTTTTCGGAAAAACCTAAAAGGAGAAACTCCTTCAGATTGGAGAAAAGAAATGTACTATCGGTACTGGATGCATGCGGATGATGCACACAATGTTTGCTCCCATTACGGAATACGTACAGAACGTTATAAACTCATTTATTTCTATGGACAACGTTTAGGTATGACTGGCTCTCATGACAAACCTCTTACCCCGGAATGGGAACTTTATGACCTGCAAAACGATCCTGCAGAAATGCACAACATATACAAAGATCCCTCTAATGAAGGACTTATCAAAGAATTAAAAAACAAACTTCTTGAGCTAAAAACCCAATACGATGATTTAGATTCGAAATATCCTGTTCTTGATAATTTGAATAAAACTTATTTCTGGTAATATTTTTATCCTTAAAATATGGTTAAGACAGCTCTGATATTATTATGCCTGCTCTCCAATATTTCATTGAATGCCGGAGAGCAAGTTCTCTTCTACAAGAATACAGAACAGGCTGATTTAAAATTACATCTTTTATATCCGGATGATATAAAAAAATCAGATAAAAAAGCTGCAATCATATTTTTCTTCGGAGGTGGATGGCTAAGTGGAGATATCAATCACTTCCGTCCTCAAGCCGAACACTTCCGAAACCGAGGATTAATATGTATATTAGCAGAATATCGAGTATTGGGAAAACACAAAACCACACCTTTCGATGCTCTATCTGATGCCAAATCGGCAATGAGATACCTTCGAATACATGCTCGTAAGTTGCACATCAATCCCGATAAGATTATTGCTGCCGGTGGTTCTGCCGGTGGACATTTGGCAGCAGCATTAGCAGCATGTCCTGGTTTCGATACCCCAGGAGAAAATTCCAAAATCAGTACAAAACCGGCTGCCCTACTTCTCTACAATCCAGTATTAGACAACGGGCCGGGAGGCTATGGATATAGCCGCGTAAAAGACAGATATCAAGAATTCTCTCCTGCATATAACATCAAATCAGGACTTCCCCCAACTCTTATCTTTTTAGGGACTAAAGATAACATCATCCCTGTAATCACAATGGAAAAATACAGAGAAAAAATGATAGAAAATAATAATCGATGTGACTTATTTTTATATGAAGGACAAGATCATGGATTTTTCAACCTAAAAAATGGCAAAGAAAACCCTTATTTCTATGATACACTACAAAAGGCTGATGCTTTTTTAGTTTCCTTAGGATACTTACCTCCTCAAAAATGATTTTTATGGAAATGGATTTGATTACAAGAAGACAATTTATAAAAAAAACAGGGCTGGCCACCGGAGCTCTTCTATTCTCCGGATCTTTGATGTCAGGCAAGAAATACAAAAAAGAAAAAAGGCCCAATGTCATATTCGTATTTGCAGACCAGTGGAGAGCCCAAGATACCGGATTTGGAGGAAACAAAGACGTATATACTCCCAATTTAGACCTGCTGGCTAAAGAAAGTCTTACATTCAATAACGCAGTATCATGTATGCCGGTCTCTACCCCATACCGAGCATCACTACTCACCGGCCAATATGCCCAGACTCACGGGCTTTTTGTCAATGATGTACAATTAAACCCTGAAGCTAAAAGTATTGGTAAAGAGTATAAAGCTGCCGGATACAATACAGCCTATATCGGGAAATGGCACATCAACGGAAATGGAAGAAGTAACTATATTGCCCCGGAATATCGTCAAGGATTCGATTATTTCAAAGTATTAGAATGTACCCACGATTACAATAACTCACCCTATTACGACAATAACGATACAACTAAAAAAATCTGGGAAGGATATGACGTCTTTGCTCAGACAAAAGATGCACAACAATATATTACAGACCATGCAAATGATGATAAGCCGTTCTTATTGTTTCTCTCATGGGGGCCACCTCACAATCCTTATGAATCTGCACCTCAAAAATACAAGGACTTGTATGCAAATAAAGATATAGCCTTACGGCCTAATGTTCCAGAGAAAAATAAAGAAACAGCAATCAAAGATATCAAAGGATATTATGCCCATATTTCCGCTTTAGATGAATGTATCGGTTGGCTTCAAGAAACAATAAAAGAAAAGGGTATTGAAGAAAATACAATTTTTGTCTTTACCTCTGACCATGGAGATATGCTATATTCACAAGGGCAAGTAAGAAAACAAAAACCTTACGATGAATCCATTATGGTCCCGCTACTACTAAAGTATCCAGATCGTTTCGGTAAAAAAGGCAGAATTGTAGATACTCTGGTCAATGTTGTTGATATCATGCCTACTCTCTTATCCATGTCGGGATTACCCATTCCTAAAAGTGTAGAAGGATGTAATCTATATCCTATATTGATGGGTAAACAAAAAGACAATATCGAAGGAGCCTTGATAGAATGTATAACTCCTTTTGGAGAATGGGAGAGAAGAAGCGGAGGCCGGGAATATCGGGGAGTAAGAACCAAACGGTATACTTATGTGAAAGACCTGAATGGCCCATGGCTTCTATTCGATAACATTACAGACCCTTACCAAATGCAAAATCTGGTAGATGAGCCTTCCGCCCAAAAAGTCAAATCTGAACTCGATGGTTTATTAACAAAATTATTAATTCAAAAAAAAGATGAGTTCCTTCCTGGAGAGGAATATATAAAAAAATGGGGATATACCGTAAATAAATGGGGAACAGTAGAATATACCCCTTGATACATAAGAACATAATTTCTATAAATTTATAACGATGAGATACTCCTTATTTACACTGTTTTTTCCTTTACTATTATCAGCGTGTCATTCTCACATAGAAACCAAAGAACCGGTAGATTATGTAAATACACATATTGGTAATATCAGTCATTTATTAGTCCCGACATTTCCAACTTGTCACCAACCGAATAGTATGCTGAGGATGAACCCCGGCCGCCATGAATTCGTCACCGATCGGATGGCGGGATTTCCCCTCAACGTCCCCTCCCATCGACAAGGTGATGTATTGTATCTTATGCCATATTGCGGAGATCCCGAAGGTCTTAGTCCTAAAACCCAATATCGATATGACCAAGAAGAATCAACTCCATATCACTACTCGGTTTTTTTGGATGACTACGGTATTACTGTCGATTTCGCACCAGGGCAGCGCGCGGCATTATTTACCTGCAAATTTGAAGAGATTGGAGAAAGATGTATCCAATTGAAAACGACAGGAAAAGGTGAAATAAAAGGAGAGAAAAATTCTCTGTCAGGATATGATACATACAAAGGTACAAAACATTATTTCCATCTTGAATTTGATAAAACTCCGACATCTTTTATTGAAAAAAATATAGCAGATACTGCTGTACTTTGTGCTCAATTCGGAAAAGAATTAGAACAACTCGGAATCAGATATGGCATTTCCTATATTAGCGTAGAACAAGCTAAAAAGAACTTAAATAAGGAAATAAATGACTACAATTTGCAGGCTTTGGCCCAAACAGCCCGAGCAGCCTGGAACAAAGCATTAGGAAAAATCAATGTCGAAGGTAGTACCGAAGACGAAAAAATAACCTTTTACACTGCCTTATATCGGTCACATGAACGTATGATCAATATCTCGGAAGACGGGAAATATTACAGTGGATTTGATGGAAAAATACATGATGATGAAGGTATCCCTTTTTGGACTGACGACTGGGCATGGGATACATACCATGCATTGCACCCATTACAGATTATATTAAATCCCAAAGACCATGAGGCCAAACTCACATCTTATATTCGCATGTACGAGCAATCAGGTTGGGTACCGACTTTCCCCTGTGTATTCGGTGATGCTCACTGCATGAACGGGAATCATGCTTCCGTTATATTTGCAGATGCACTCTGTAAAGATATCCCATTTAATGTAGAAAAAGCTTTCGAAGGATGCAGGCATACTGTTCTTAACGAAACCATGATACCTTGGCGCAGAGCTCCCAAAACAGAACTAGATGACTTTTATCATAAAAATGGATGGTTCCCGGCATTAGCTCCAGGAGAAAAAGAAACCGTTGCTTTAGTTGATGATTTTGAGCAAAGAGAAGCTGTCGCCGTAACACAAGCAGCATCTTATGATGACTGGTGTATTGCACAAATGGCCAACCACTTAGGAAAAACCGATGAATACAATTTCCATATAAAAAGAGCTTTTAACTACCGTAATTTATTCAACTCAAAAACAGGATTTTTCCATCCGAAAGATAAGAATGGCAAATTCATAGAACCATTCGATTACAAATTTTCAGGAGGGATTGGTTCCAGAGCTTATTACGATGAAAACAATGCATGGACCTATATATGGAACGTACATCACAACATTGCCGATTTAATCAATTTGTTCGGAGGGAACAAACCCTTTATTGAGAAACTGGACCAACTATTTGTAGAAGGCATGACTACCGCAAAATGGCGTTATTATGCCGTACATCCTGATGCAACAGGAAACGTCGGACAGTACGTTATGGGAAACGAACCAAGCTTCCATATACCTTACCTATACAATTATGCCGGACAACCTTGGAAAACTCAAAAACGTATTCGGATGCTGATGGAAAGTTGGTTTAGAAATGATTTAATGGGAATCTGCGGAGACGAAGATGGAGGTGGAATGTCTGCCTTTTACGTATTTTCCGCATTGGGATTTTATCCGGTATCTGCCGGCATGCCTTATTACACAATAGGAAGCCCTATATTTACAAAATCTTCTATAAAACTCGATAATGGCAAAACATTTACCATCATCGCCAAAAATAATTCACGGAACAATAAATATATCCAGTCGGCCCGGTTAAACGGAAAACCATATAACAAAACATATTTTTCCCATAAAGATATTCTTACCGGAGGAACTCTTGAATTAATTATGGGAAATCGTCCCCAAAAAGAATGGGGAACCGACAATAATGCAATTCCTCCTTCAGAAGGGACAAAAATAAAAACAAAATAATTTAACATACATCAACAACAATGAAACGATTATTCATTATACCGATAATTCTATTATTATTCACCCAGTGTCATATTTCCGAACAAAAGGAACCGGTAGACTATGTAAACACTCTTATAGGAACGAATAATAATCCAAGTTTTTCTCATGGCAATACTTACCCTGCCGTTACACATCCGTTTGGTATGAACTTCTGGACTCCACAAACAGAGCATATGGGTGATACTTGGATATATGTTTACAATAGTGACTCAATACGAGGATTTAAACAAACTCATTTGCCTAGCCCCTGGATAGGAGATTATGGAGCATTTTCCATTATGCCGGTATCAGGAACCTTAAAAGTAAAAGATACGGAACGGGCTGCAGCTTTCTCTCATGCAGAAGAAATAGCAACACCATATTACTATTCAGTAAAACTTCAAGACTATGAAATATTAGCAGAAATGACAGCAACTGAACGGTGCGGATTCATGCAATTTACTTTTGACAATGATAACAACTACATTGTATTAGATGCCTATCATCAAGGAGCATCAGTAAAAATCATTCCCGAAGAACAAATGATTGTGGGATATTGCAAAAACCGATTTGCCGGAGCACCTGAAAATTTCACAAACTTCTTTGTCATTCAATTTGACCAACCATTTGAAAGTTTCGGAGTATGGAATAATGAAAAAATATTTGAAAAAAAACACGAAATTGAAAATACATATGCCGGAGGATACATAAAGTTTCCTGCTGCCAATAAAAAAGTATCTTTAAAAATAGCCTCCTCTTATATTTCATTGGAGCAAGCACACCAAACTCTTTCGTTAGAAATTGGTGAAAAGTCATTTGAAGACATCAAATCTCATTCACGGCAAGTTTGGAACAAACATCTTTCCAAAGTTGAAATAGAAGGGAATAATGAAGAACAATTGAGAACTTTCTATTCTAATTTCTATAGGACATCACTATATCCTCGAAAATTTTATGAAATAGACGAGCAAGGGACACCTCATCACTTTAGCCCTTATAATGGAAAAATAAATACAGGGTATATGTACACGGACAATGGTTTTTGGGATACATTCCGGTCTGCTCATCCTTGGCTTACACTCATCGTACCATCTATTTCAAGAGAAATAATGCAAAGTTTGGTAAACACATATAACGAAGGCGGATGGTTGCCCAGCTGGGCCAGCCCGGGTTACAGAGACTCGATGATAGGTTCTCATGCCGTTTCCCTAATTACCGATGCCTACCAGAAAGGTATTACAGATTTTGACGCAGAAAAAGCATTCGAAGCTGTAGTTAAAGACTGTTTCCAGCCTGCTCCTAAAAAATATATCGGAAGATACGGATATAAAGAATATAATGAAAAAGGTTATATACCTTATCCGGAATATGAACAAGCAACTTCCATGTCTCTCGAATATGCATATGACGATTTCTGCATCTATCGTTTGGCCGAATTATTAGGGAAAAATCAAGATACATTAGATATGTTCAAGGAAAGGGCAAAGAACTATATCCATTCTTTCGACACGACAACCGGATTCATGCGCCCAAGAAAAGCCGATGGCAGTTGGTACTCGCCATTCACTCCATATCTTTGGGGTGGACCTTTTACAGAAGGAAACTCTTGGCAATACTCATGGAGTGTTTTCCACGACATCCAAGGATTAATCAACTTACACGGAAGCAATGAAGCTTTTGTCAATAAAATGGATTCTCTATTCAAAGTTCCACTTAACGCTCCACTATACGGACGATATTTCAACGAAATTGCCGAAATGCATAATGCAAGTTTTGGACAATATGCCCATGGGAATCAACCAGATCAACACTTTGCCTATTTATACAATTATGCAGGGCAATCATGGAAAACTCAACGACTGGTACGTAAAATTATGGATAGACTTTATAACTCCACGCCAAACGGATATTGCGGAGACGAAGATAACGGACAAACATCCTCTTGGTACTTGTTTAGCGCGATAGGTTTTTACCCAGTTTGTCCAGGAACAGGACAATATGTATTCGGTTCGCCCTTATTCAACACTGTAAAACTACATCTTGAAAATGGAAAAACATTCACGGTCAAAACTTTTAATAACAAACCTGGAAATTGTTACATCGATAATATCGAGATTAATGGAGAAAAATATACTCCATTATATATCTCACATAAAACAATAACCGAGGGAACGACCTTATTTTTCAATATGTCTTCCCGTCCCAATAAAAACTTAAAACTTGACAAAAAAGATTTGCCCTATTCTTTATCCAATGAAATAAAAAACTAAAAATCCTATATTACAATTATGAAGAATATAGTTAAATACGTATGCATCATATCATTTTTGTTGTTATCTACGGCAGAAATATATGCAAACAATAAATTACCTATAAAACCCATAAATCTGAAAACCGAATATCTGATAAACCCGATCGGTATAGATGTCATCACTCCTCGTCTGTCATGGGAAATAAATGACGAAAGGATGGGGGCCTTACAAAATGCATATCGTATCTTAATTTCAAAAGATTCTATAGCCTTAACACGAAACCGCTCTCTTATCTGGGATTCTGGGAAAGTCTTATCATCTCAGACTTCTAATATACAACCCGACATCAAATGTGAACCGATGACCCGATACTACTGGAAAGTCATCTTCTGGGATAAAAACAAGAAAAAATCCGCAAACTCAGAAATTGCATATTGGGAAACCGGTATAGGAGGAAAATGGCAAGGGAAATGGATAAGTGACGGAAAAGGGAAAGAATATTTTCCCGCTCCACTTTTTAGGAAAGAAGTTACTTTTCATGAAAAAATAGCCCGTGCGACAGCTTACATCTGTGGTTTAGGTTATTATGAATTATATATCAATGGGGACAAAATAGGGAACCATATATTAGACCCAGGATTTACTCGTTTTGACAAAAAAACTTTATATGTCACCTATGACTTGACACAAGAACTAAAACAAGGGAAAAATGCTTTTGGGGTTATTTTAGGAAACGGGTGGTACAATATACAATCTCATGCCACATGGAATTTCCATAACGCTGTTTGGCGTAATCGCCCGACATTCATTCTTAACATACGAGTAGAATATGAATCAGGCAAAACCGATTGGATTGTTTCTGACGAATCCTGGAAAACTTCTACCGGAGCCATTCGCTTTAACAATCTGTACAGTGGAGAATATTATGATGCAGGAATGGAACCTGATGGATGGAATCGTACTGGATTTGACGATAAAAAATGGAATCAGGCAAAACCTGTCGAATGTCCATCGGAAAATATTATAGCGCAATCTATACCTCCAATCCGAATAAAAGAAGAAATCAAAGCTGTCAGTTATAAACGTTTAGGTCCCAATCACTATGTATACGATTTAGGACGAAATATCGCAGGAGTTTGTCGTTTTACAGCCCAAGGAGAAAAAAAGACTAAAATAAGAATCAAACATGGCGAAAAACTATATCCAGACGGAACTGTAGACATTTCAAATATCGACTATTTTTTCTATCCGGAACATTTGAGTGAAGATTTCCAAACTGACATATATATCATGGACGGCAAAGGTCAAGAAACATATATCCCCAAATTCACATACCATGGTTTTCAATATGTAGAAGTAATAGCCGACAAACCAATAACATTAGATATAAACTCTATTACTGGACTTTTAGTCCACACAGATCTTACATCCGTCGGTACATTCAATTGTTCCAATGAATTACTGAATAAGATATACGAAGCCACTCGTAATGCATACATAAGTAATATACATAGCATACCTACAGACTGTCCTACTCGTGAAAAAAACGGCTGGACTGCTGATGCTCATACTGCCATGGAATTTGCTTTATTCAATTTTGACGGTTATTCTTTTTACGAAAAGTGGATACGTGATTTTTATGATGTCCAGAAAAAAACCGGGGAACTTCCCGATATAGTACCGACTGCCGATTGGGGATATCCCGGAGGTAATCCGGCTTGGGATGCAGCATTTTTCATTATCCCCAACGAAATGTATATGTATTATGGAAACCCGGCTATGCTGAAAGAACCATATGAGTATTATAAGAAATACCTTGATTTTATCGGAAAGAAAGCAAACAATTATTTACTGGATTTCCGTCTTTGGGACTGGTGTACCTACAAAGCTTCTACTCCTGTAGAATTGACATCTTCCATGTTTTATTACACCATGACTAAGCTCATGGCCAAATCGGCAAAGTTAAATGGAAAAATATCGGATATCCAAAAATACGAAGATCTTGCCAAAAAAATTAGAAAAGCCATCAACGACAAATTCTATAACAGTACGACCGGAATATATGCTAATGGAACACAAACTGCTCAATCCTACGCCCTTTATTCTGGTATCGTACCGGAAGGACAAGAAAGCAAAGTAGCAAGAGTTTTAGCCGATTCAATTCAGGCTAACGGAAATTTCCTGGATTTCGGATTATTTGGCAGTAAATCAGTGTTAAATATTCTATCTGAATACGGATATCATGACATCGCCTACAAAATGATCACCCAAACAGAGTGTCCTTCATTAGGATGGTGGATTAAAAAAGGAGCTACTACTTTATGGGAAGCATGGGATGGTAACGAATCAGCCTCCCTAAACCATGTCTTTCTTGGGGAGGCCTCAGCCTGGATGATAAAAAAATTGGCCGGAATAAACTATTTACCAGAGTATCCAGGATTTACGCAATTCCTGATAGCCCCTCAACCAGTAAAAAATTTATCCTTCGTCAGAGCAAGTTATCATTCCATACATGGAGAAATTATTTCTGAATGGAAAAAAACAGATAAAGGTACAATATATTATATAATCATTCCGGCTAATACAACTGCTCAGATTGTCTTACCAAAAGACAAAAACGATTCGTTATTTATAAATAATAAGAATAAATACGACACTCAATACTTCGTATCAGTTCCGGTTAAAGAAAAAAACAAATTCTTATTTACCCTATCTTCCGGTAAATATGTAATAGAAATCAGACACCAATAAATAATTTTTTCTATTTATGAAAACCATAAAAATAACTTTCATCTTTATTGCTTTATTTATCAGCTTTATCAGTTGCGAGAAGGAAAATACTGCCATTCCTGAACCGCCATCTCCTGTACAACTATTTACACCAAAGGACCAAGCAATAAATGTTACATTCCCCATCGAGCTCTCTTGGGAAAAAGCGTCTTCTACCAACAACGAAAGAATATCGTACAGAGTATATTTCTCAAAAAACAATCAAGATTGGATTTACATTGCTTCTGGAAAAAATTCTTTGACAGTAACAGAAGAGAATTTGGATCCAGGAACTCTTTATTATTGGAAAGTTGAAACAATAGATGCATACAAACAAAGTTCTGTGAGTGAGACTCATTCATTTACTACAGCTGGGAAACACTATTATAAAGACGGAGAAGTATTACAGTTGCAACACAGCACAAAAGGTAATGGGGTAAATATTGTCATTCTTGGAGATGGATTTATCAAAGAAGATTTGGAAGTTGGCGGGACTTATGAAAATTATGCACGAAAAGCAATGGAAGCTTTTTTCCTAACTGAACCTTATCTTTCATATCGAGAATATTTCAATTTTTACACTGTATTTGCCGAATCCAATGAACGTGGTGCCGATTATGAAAACAATCTCACTGAAGTGAAAGATACAAAATTCAACGCTTCATATGACAATACTAATATGTCAAGTACTTACATGAAAGCCAACAACAATAAATGTTGGGAATACTGCAAAATGGCCCCGAACTGTGATGATATAGACAAGACTCTTGTTGTGCTGATGGTCAATGCTTCCCGTGTTGCCGGATACTGTCATTTTTGGATACAAGGGCGAGCCATAGCTTTATGTCCAGTAAAACCCAAAACAACAGCTTTCAACAAACAGTTTGAGAACACGGTACTCCATGAGGCAGGAGGTCATGGATTTGCCAAACTTGCTGATGAATATCTGAAATATGCTAAAAAAAGTATCAATGCCAATGATGCTACCGCAATTAGTGATAAAAAAAATCTGGAGGCAGGTCTAAAAGGTGGAATGTTTGCCAATGTAGATACTACCAACCATCCCGACCGAGTAAAATGGAGAGAATTATATCAAAAATATCCGGAAAAATATAAATACGTACGTTCCGTAGAAGGTGCATATTATTATGGATTGGATATGTTTCGTCCCGAACCGAACAGCTGTATGATTAATAATATCAAATATTACAATGCTCCCAGCCGGATGGCTATCGTAAAACGAATTAAATTTCTTGCTGGAGAAACATTTTCGCTTGAAGATTTCGTTGCTAATGACAAACTCTTGAATTTTCCTCCACAAAATGAAGTAGAATAATATTCATATAGCATTTATTTTCCATAGTGTGTGGTTAGTACTCCGGAGATATTATTGTGAGACATTCATTATCATCCCAATATCTCCGGAAATTTTCATGACAATCTGTTAACCAATCATTACCCTTTACATAATCAAGTTGGTCAATTTCGAGAAACAGAAGAAACCTCTTATCTAATCAGATACCCAATAAAAATGAAAAAGATAATATAAATATCCTTTTCCTACCTACTTCTTGCTATTTTAGTGAAATATACAGAAAAATATATATACTTCCTTTCAGTATCAGTTTAGAGATATTACCTTCGCAGAGCAAAACCTAATCATAACTATATATGAATTTCGAAAACGAAAACTGGGAACAATTTAAAGGACAAGTTTGGAAAAAAGAGATTAATGTCAGAGATTTTATCCAGAACAATTATACACCCTATGACGGTGACGATTCGTTCTTGGTTCCATCTACCGATAAAACCCAAAAAGTTTGGGACAAATTATCGGAAATGTTTAAAATAGAGAGGGAAAAAGGCGTATACGATGCAGAAACTCGCTTACCACAAGGTATTGATACTTACGGCCCAGGTTATATCGATAAAGATAATGAAGTAATCGTCGGTCTGCAAACTGATGCCCCTCTGAAAAGAGGAATATTCCCCAAAGGAGGAATACGGATGGTCGAAAACAGCCTCAATGCTTACGGATACCAACTCGATCCCATGACCAAAGAAATTTTTACCCGATATAGGAAAACCCATAATGAAGGGGTATTTTCGGCATATACTCCCGAAATGTTAGCCGCCCGCCGCTCCGCAATTATTACTGGGCTACCTGACGCTTACGGCCGTGGACGTATCATCGGAGACTATCGCCGCGTTCCTCTATATGGAACCACAATCCTAATAGAAGACCGTCAAAAATACCTAAACAGGCTCGATATACAAGAGCTTACAGAAGAAACCATTCAAAGTAGAGAAGAAACATCTGAACAAATAAAAGCTTTGAAAGCCTTTGAAAAAATGAGTGCATCATATGGTTTTGATGTAACTCGTCCAGCAAAAGACGCTAAAGAAGCTGTTCAATTTCTCTATTTAGCATATTTAGCTGCCGTTAAGGATCAAGATGGTGCAGCTATGTCTTTAGGACGTACATCCACTTTCCTCGATATATATATTGAAAAAGATGTTCGCGAAGGCAAATTGACAGAAGCTGAAGCTCAAGAACTCATCGACCAATTTATTATCAAACTTCGTATTGTACGGTTCTTACGTACCCCGGAGTACAACGACCTTTTTTCTGGCGATCCGGTTTGGGTAACCGAGTCATTAGGAGGCCAAGGTGTAGATGGCCGGTCTTTAGTAACCAAGACTTCATTCCGTTACCTGCACACATTATATAATCTCGGACCTGCGCCAGAGCCAAATCTGACAGTTTTATGGTTTAAAAATGCTCCTGAAAACTGGAAAAAATTTTGTGCAAAAGTCTCTATTGATACCTCTGCCATCCAATATGAGAATGATGACCTGATGCGTCCTGACTACGGGGATGATTACGGCATTGCCTGCTGCGTATCTCCTATGAAAATCGGCAAACAAATGCAATATTTTGGAGCTCGTGCCAACTTAGCCAAGTGTCTCCTTTATGCAATCAACGGGGGACGTGATGAAATTTCGGGCGTTCAGGTTGCTCCTAAATATGAAGCTATCACCAGCGAATATCTCGATTATAACGAGGTTATGGACAAATACGAACAGATGATGCGCTGGTTAGCCAAAACATATGTAAATGCTCTGAAAATCATACATTACATGCATGATAAATATGCATATGAAGCTTTTGAAATGGCCCTTCATGATGGACATGTAGAACGTATCCGGGCAACGGGTATTGCAGGTTTATCTATTGTGGCCGATTCTTTAGCGGCAATACGGGATACAAAAGTCAAGATAATCCGTGATAAAAGAGGGCTTGCTGTCGGTTTCGAACGCGAAGGAGAATATATTCCTTACGGTAATAATAATGATAGGACAGATAACATAGCTGTAGAAATTACCGAAAAGTTTATGGAATATCTCCGTCAACATGAAACATACCGTAACGCAATTCCTACACAATCGATATTGACAATTACCTCAAATGTAGTTTATGGGAAAAAAACAGGAACAACACCAGACGGACGTCCTGGAGGTACTCCCTTCGCTCCTGGAGCAAATCCAATGAACGGACGCGATACTAAAGGGGCAATTGCGGCTTTAGCCTCAGTTGCAAAACTCCCATTCCAGCACGCTCATGATGGAATTTCTTATACTTTTGCCGTATCTCCATCAACATTAGGAAAAGAAAAGGAAATCCAAATAAACAACCTTGTAAGCCTTTTAGACGGTTATTTTACTCCTGATGGCGGGCAACATCTGAACGTAAATGTCTTCGATAAATCTTTATTACTCGATGCAATGGAACATCCCGAAAAATATCCGCAATTGACTATCCGGGTTTCCGGTTATGCTGTCAACTTTGTAAAATTGACACGAGAACAACAACTCGACGTCATTTCAAGGACAATTAATCAAAGTCTTTGATTCATCCCAATACAGAATGAGCATCAAAGGAAGGATACATTCATTAGAGAGTTTCGGGACCGTTGATGGTCCCGGAATTCGTTTTGTCGTTTTCATGCAAGGATGTCCACTCCGCTGTCTTTATTGCCATAACCCGGACACTTGGGAAACAAAAGGCAAAGTAAACTACGAAATGACCCCGGAAGAGCTTATAAACGAAATTTTACGATATAAAAATTTTATTACCAATGGAGGTGTTACAGTATCTGGAGGAGAGCCTCTGATGCAAGCTGAATTTGTAACCTCTTTTTTTAAACTATGCCAAGAAGCGAGAATTCATACAGCATTAGACACAACAGGATTCATATATACGCCCAAAACTATTGCCTTGCTACAATATACCAACTTGGTTCTTTTAGACATAAAAACGATAAGCCCTGAATTACACATAGCGCTGACTGGTGTAAAACACAACAATACTCTGCGTTTTTTAAATAAAATAGAAGAATATAACATTCCGGTTTGGATACGTCATGTCGTTGTACCGGGTATCACTAATGATAAAATATCATTGCAAACCCTTGCTAAATACATCTCCCAATATAAAGTAATCGAAAAAGCTGAGATTTTGCCCTATCACACTATGGGTTCTTATAAATATAAAGAATTGGGAATGAAGTATCCTCTAGAAGATACACCACCTTTATCAATTGAAGAGTTAAACATAGCAAAAGAAATTTTTAGGAAAAACGGTATCCCATGTGAATAAAATAAATATTTTTATCGATATCATTTTCTTTTTAAACAGCTTCTAAGTTAGTAAATATATTTTTTTCTTGTATTTTATCAAATGTTCCTTTTGATAAAAGAACATTTTGTACATTTACATGCTAAATATAAAATAATATCGATGAAACATATTGCCATTATTTCATTATGCTTATTTTTCTGTGCTCTCATATCAGCCCAAAAACAAACCTTTACTGTAAAAGGAAATATAGTTGGATTGGAAAAAGGAGACTCTGTCCTTATTTTTAAAGAAAACATATTACATCCTGAAAAGCGAACTTGCGATACATTATTGATAAATAAAAAGAACAACTTTACATATAAAAAGACCAATGAAGGGGCTACATTTTACACCCTTGTATACCATCCAACCAATAAAAGTAAAAGTACTCGCAATCGGAGTCTGACTCTTTTTCTAGGTAAAGGAACTGTGAAACTAAAAGGAGATACTGACCATTTTAGTATGGTAGAAAAGAAAGGAAATGATTACAAACACAAATTAGTAGCTCGATACATATTTTTAACTGATAGTATCGCGAGCATAGAATCCAATGCTTATGACCGTTATGAAAAAGCCATGGAAGCCAACGATGGCAATGCAATGAAAGAAGCATTAATAGAGCTATCAAAAGGTCATGGAACTGCCGAATTAGATAGTCTTACTTTAGAATTGGTAAATACCGTAAATGATAGTGAATACGCGGCTGCACTCTATCTATGGAACTCAGCCCTACTATCCTCAGCCGAAATAGAAAAACGCTTGAACGGATTTACTCCAGAGATTCAAAAATCTTTTACAGCAAAAGAACTACGCAAAATAATAGAAATGAAAAAGAGTGTAGAACCTGGTGCGATAGCTCCGGATTTTACTTTAACCGACGTCAACGGAGAAAAAGTGACATTACAAGATTATGAAGGAAAATATTTGCTGATTTTCCATTGGGGGATTTCCAAAGGTTGTTTCCGGACAAATACAGAATTAGAACAAATATATAACATGTACCATAGTAAAGGTCTTGAGATATTAGATTTTGTTCAAAGTGACGTACAACCCGGAAACTATCTTTCCTATACCCCTGAATTATATCGACAACTACACCCTTTATTACATCATCTTTGGAAATCTGTATATACTTCTATGAGCGAAAATACTCATATTATTAAAAAATACAATCTTTCTGCCATGCCTCTACTTATTCTTATTTCCCCTGAGAAAAAAATCATTGCACGTAATTTTGGCAGTACAAATGAAATCGTAAAAATATTAGCAAAAGAACTGATTCAATAAAAATAATAAATTTAACAACATTTCTGATTATCATAAAATTAAATGTAATTTTACCTCGTTTTTTGAAAAAACATTTTATGATTCGATTCTTTACAGCTTTACGAAACCGGAAAACTTCAAAATATATATTACTTACCACTGGTATAATATTCACTATAACAGCTATACTTTTCATAAATAAAGATTCAATTATCAGGCATTATGTTTACAAAAAAATTGAATCAATACGAACTCAGCATCAATTGAACATTGGATTTTCTAATTTAAAAACAGCAGGTCTAAACAAGTTAGTTATCAACGATCTGTATATAGGTCCTCAAAACCAAGATACTCTATTGAAAGCTGAAGATATCAAAATACGAGTTAGTTTATTGAAACTTTTCAAAACGAATATAGACATCCGTAAAATCGACATAAAACATATACACATCAATTTCAAAAAAACAGATTCTATCTCAAATTTTGATTTTATATACACCAAAAGAAATAATACCAACACTCAAACCAAAAACTCAAACTTAAATTATAGTAAGAAACTCAAACAATTGTTCTCTTTTATATTTGATTTATTACCTCCTAACGCTCAAATAGAAGATGTACATATTGCCTATCACAATAAAAATGACCATGTAACATTATCAATTCCATCCTTTAAAATCAAAGATTATCATTTCAATACAGAAATAGAAAGTAACGAGATACACAATAGCAAACTATTACAAGGTATATGGATATGTAACGGTCACGTAAAAGATGATACTCATGAAATCAAAGCTCAACTTTTTTCTAAAGAACACAACAAAATACCAATACCTTTTCTTGAATACCGTTACAATACTCGTATAGAATTTGATACTCTATCTCTCAAATTTTCCCAACACAACCAAAAAGATATTATATCTTTACAAGGAAAAGCTTTTATCAGCGGACTAACGATTTTTCATAATCGTATCTCACCGGAAAATGTGTTTCTGGACAAAGGCATATTTGACTATGACATCAATATAGGGAAAAATTATATTGAATTGAGCAAAGAGACTCAAATTCGTTTTAATCATCTTGTATTTAACCCTTATTTGAAAATAGAAAAAAATGACAACTGGCATATAATTGCATCAGTTGATAAAAAAGACTTTCCATCTGACCAATTATTCACATCTTTGCCCAAAGGCCTCTTCCATAACCTCGAAGGTCTAAAAACAAGTGGAACTCTATCATATCACTTTTTTTTAGATCTTGATTTCGACCAGTTAGATTCTCTGAAGTTCGAATCATCCCTTGATTCTCGGAACTTCAAAATAATACATTTTGGGAAAACCGACTTAAGGAAAATAGACAAACCGTTTCTATATACAGCATACGAAAACGATACCCCGGTAAGAACATTTGAAGTAGGACCCGGAAATATAAATTTCAGACCATTATCACAAATATCCCCATTATTGCAAAATGCCGTTATGCAATCAGAAGACAGATCATTTTATGAACATAAAGGTTTTAGAATAGAAACGATACGCGAATCTCTAATTCACGATATACGAGTTGGACGATTTGCCCGAGGAGGTAGTACCATTAGTATGCAACTGGTTAAAAATATATTTCTTAACCGAAATAAAACCATTGCCCGTAAACTTGAAGAAGCCTTAATCGTATGGCTCATCGAAAACAACAGGCTTACCAGTAAAAAAAGAATGTATGAGGTATATCTGAATATTGCTGAATGGGGCCCCCTTGTATACGGTGCCAATGAAGCTTCTCACTATTATTTTGACAAAGAAGCCTCCGAATTGAATGTACAAGAAGCTATTTTTCTGGCCAGCTTGGTTCCTCATCCCAAATCTGCACTCTACCAATTTACAGATTCATTGCAACTCCGTCCATCCTTAAATGGATATTTCAAATCTATAGCCCGGAGATTAGAATCTCGAGGGCTTATAAGCAAAGACGAAGCTCAAAATATAAAAGCAGAAATAACAATAGCAGGAAAAGCTAAAGAACGACTTCTTGAAATGTATCATAAAAGTGATAGTTTAGAAACAAAACCCAATACATCTATACTGTCAAACAAACACAATTTGTCCGAACATTTACCTCGACAATAATTCATCAACAGCCTTAAGATAATCAGTGATACAAGGACTTTTCATTATCCGTTTATGAAGCTTTCGCTCAACTGTAGGAAAAAAATATTCCCATAATGATTTCATTTTAGAAAGTAGTTGATGTTCTCCCTGAAGTCTTACAGCATATGCATCAAATATTTCTCTATGCAACAGAGCAACCTTCATATATAATTCGGGAATCTCCATTCTTCTGTTTGCTTTATATTCCCATCCCAATGCAGGGTTCGCTATAAGTCCTCGACCAATCATTATACCGTCAAGTTGTGGAAAATCTTTGTTAATTTGCCGTATATCGGAAATAGTACAAACATCACCATTGTATAACAATGGAATCTTACAACTTTCATAAAATCGAGCAAATGCAACTTTATCTGGAGAACCTTTATATTGCTGTATTCCAGTTCTGGCATGTAATGTTATATGATGTAACGGATAATCATGCAACATCGGTAACAGCCGAAAAGCATCATTGACATCCTCATATCCCAAACGAAGCTTCACAGAAAAACTAATTTCCGGAAAATGTTTCATTTCATCCAAAATCAGTTTTATCTTATCCGGATAAGGTAATATGCCACAGCCTTTCCCTTTTTTCGCAATCATAGGGAAGGGACACCCCCAATTTATATCAATTCGCTTATATCCCTCCTCTATAAACAACGTGACCAGATATTTAAATTCTTTTATATCTGAAGTTAGAAGTTGTGGAACCAACCGACCTGTAATATCAGAACCTCTACAAACATCTCTTTTATCTCGTGGACGGACTGCCATTTCTTTCTCTATCCTGACAAATGGAGTATAATAAGCATCAATACCGCCAAAAATTCGATGATGTGCATTCCGGTATACCATATCGGTAAAACCTTGTAGAGGGGCAAAGTGAATCTCCATAACAAAAATAATGAGAATATACAGCCTCAATAACTATTACTGTTTCTGTATATTCTCATTGTTCGAACATAAACAAATATCTGATATTATCAATCGAACATATGCCTTAATTTACTAAAAATCTTTTCCTTAACAGATTGCGTCGGTGCAAAATTCTTAGATGAACCTAACTTTTCTATTGTACGCTTTTCTTCAGTGTTCAAACTTTCCGGGACATACACTGAAACATTTACCAATAAATCACCAACACCATATCTATTCACTGATGGTAAACCTTTTCCTCGCAAACGTAATACTTTCCCCGGTTGTGTCCCTGCATCAATTTTTACTTTTGCTTTTCCGTCAATCGTAGGAACTTCTACCGTACCCCCTAACGCAGCAGTGGAAAAATTCAATAACAGATTATATATCAAATCATTTTCATCACGTAAAAGCTCAGGATGAGGTTCTTCTTCAACCAATATAAGCAAATCACCATTGACTCCACCATGTCTGGCAGCATTCCCCTTGCCACTCATAGATAACTGCATACCATCAGCTACTCCGGCAGGAATATTCAAAGTTATTACTTCTTCTTCGAGCCTAACACCCTCACCGTTACATTCTGGACATTTTTTCGTAATAATACGACCTTCTCCTCCACAAGTAGGACATGTAGTAGTCGATTGCATTGCTCCTAATATAGTCTGCTGTACCCGTGTTACTACCCCACTGCCATTACACGTAGAACAGGTCGTATAAGAGGTGCCTTTTTCAGCTCCTGTTCCATTGCACGCCTTACAACTGACATACTTCTTTACTTTAATTTTTTTCTCAACTCCTGTAGCTATTTCTTTCAATGTCAGCTTTACTTTAACCCGTAAGTCGGAACCCCGATTAGTACGTCTGCGGGAACGATTTCCACCACTACTGAATCCTCCGAAGCCGCCAAAACTTCCTCCAAAAATATCTCCAAAATGAGAAAATATGTCTTCCATAGACATACCCCCTCCTCCGAAACCTCCACCGAAGCCTCCATTCACGCCCTGATGTCCAAACTGGTCATATCGACTCCGCTTATCAGGATCACTCAATACTTCATAAGCTTCAGCTGCTTCCTTAAACTTTTCTTCGGCCTCTTTATCTCCAGGATTTTTATCTGGATGATATTGTATAGCCTTCTTTCTATACGCCTTTTTTATTTCCTCGACAGTTGCAGTTTTTGCAACCTCCAGCACTTCATAATAATCTCGCTTGCTCATTAAAATATGAAATTAAGTTTTATTCGCCTACAACCACTTTGGCAAAACGAATCACCTTATCATTCATTGTATAGCCTTTTTGCACACAATCAATTACTTTGCCTTTAAGTTCTGGTTGTGGAGCCGGATACATAGTTACCGCTTCATGATATTCTGTATTGAAATCTTCTCCTGTTGTCGGAATTTCTTTGATTCCATGTTGGTTCAGATAATTTTTAAACTTATTGTATATCAAAGTCATCCCTTCTTTAACGGCATCTACATCAGCACTCTCACCGATAGCCATCAATCCCCTTTCGAAATCATCGACAATAGGTAAAATATTTTTCAAACAATCTTCCCCTCCACTTTTCAACAAATCGGCCTTTTCTTTCAGCGTGCGTTTCCGGTAATTATCAAAATCGGCCATCAGTAGAAGATAATCTTTATTTAACTTTTCATTTTTGGCTGTCAATTCCGCAATTTCTTCTGACAATTTGTCAGTATCAGAAATACTATCAACGGTATCTTCCACCGATTCCTCAACTAACTCTTCATTCATATTTTCCGGAACATCTGGAGATTTATCTCCTCCCGAAGCAGCATGAAAATCTTTCTTTTTATTTTTCTTTTCACCCATAATTATATCGTTATTATTTTATATTCCTAGTTTTGCATTAAAAAAGCGACATTCGGCAAATACGGTGCAAATATACTGCCAATATTGGTTCATCCGACCTTTTGTCACACATAAAATGCTGTTTTGTCAGTTTTTACCTTTTTATTTCGCAAACTTCATATAATTCTTTGTCCAACATATAAACCCCGATTTCCTGATTCATCCGTTTCAATTGGGTTAAAATTTGATTCATCCGGGCTTCTGCCAACACTTGTCCTAAAATATATTTATCTAAAAATATCCGAGTAGCTTTATCATTTTCTCCCTCTACAACATCGGCTAAAGTATCTATAGCATCGGTAATACGTACCAAATGCACCAATGCTTGCTCAAAAGTTGTTACAATATCTTCAAATACTGTAGGTATCCCGGTTATATCTTGCAATATGACCCGATCTCCTTGCTCAATCATATAATCCATCATCTGCATGGCATGCGTCATGTCCTCTCTATATTGTTTCTTCATCCATCGAGAAAAACCACGATATCCCTCCCCTCCGAAATACAAAGACATTGATAAATAGAAATGGGCAGACCATATCTCTGCATTAATTTGTGCATTTAGCACTTCCTTGACTCTTTTGCTCAACATAATTCACTATATATAAGTTACAATCCATTATAACTTATAACAAGCAATATAAAATAAACGTTCACTAAAATCCGGAATGATTAAATGCTTATACAATTCCTCAAAGACACACAGGCATATATCAATACCCACAATTTCCCTGCCATACAAAACATGTAGGAAAATCATCTTTTACATCAACCGGGTGATCAAATATTCCAAAAACAGACGAGCCAGACCCGGACATGGATGCATATACTGCACCCTTAAAATAAAGTCTTTCTTTTATTGTACGTATCACAGGATAACGATAAAATACACTTTCCTCAAAATCATTTTTCAAAAGGTCTTTCCACTCCTTTATCGGCATTTTCAAAATTTCTGGAATAGAAACTTCCGGTCGATTAGGCTTAACCAAAGCATAAGCTTCGGGTGTCGAAATCTTCACTGAAGGCTTTATCAATACAATAAATTTTCCAAATAAAGAAAAATCAACCTGTTCAAATTCATTTCCAATGCCTCTTGCCATCATTGGACAATTTAACAAAAAGAACGGGCAATCAGCTCCTAATTTTACAGCCAAAGAAAGTAACTCATCATCCTCTACCGGCAAATCAAATTTATCCCGAAGTAAACGTAACATAAACGCGGCATCAGATGATCCTCCCCCCAAACCAGCACCAAATGGAATGTTCTTATCCAAATAAATCTGAACAGCCGGCATATCAAACCATTCAGCCAATAAATGATAAGCTTTCATCACCAAATTATCTTTCGGCTCTCCATCAACAACAATGCCAGACAGACTTATCAAACTTCTTTCGACAGATGCTGATATCGGTACTACTTCCAATATATCACTCAGTCCTATTGGATAAAACAGAGTCTCTATATTGTGATAGTTATCCGGGCGTTTCGATATAATATTGAGCCCAAGATTAATCTTTGCGTTTGGAAAAACAACCATAATTTACATTTAACGAACAAAATATTACTATAAATAAAATCCGAACAATCGGTCTTATCCTTGTTTATTTTCCACAAAGTTAATCGAACAAAAGCAGAAAACAACTATCAACAGATATGAATGTTTTTTTTTAACTTTGCAAGTATCAAAACTTTCCTTACGTTTGTAATATTTTTATAACTTGAATTCCTAAATGGAACAAAGACGAAACTACAGATCTCAAAAAACTGCCACTCCAATCAACGAACTAGGCAAACTACCTCCTCAGGCTAAAGAGCTTGAAGAGGCTGTATTAGGAGCTTTAATGCTCGAAAAAGATGCCTACTCAATAGTCAGTGATATACTCAAACCTGAATGTTTCTACGAACATACCCACCAACTTATCTATTCGGCTATCGTAGATTTAGCACTACAACAAAAACCGGTTGATATGCTAACAGTAACCGAACAATTAAGAAGGAGAGGTGAATTAGATGAAGTTGGAGGAGAATTTGTCATTACAGAGCTAACTGGTCGTGTTGCATCTGCCGCAAACATAGAATTTCATGCACGTATTATTGCTCAAAAGTATTTAGCACGGGAATTAATACGATTTTCCAGTGAAATACAGACCAAAGCCTTTGACGAAACCAATGATGTAGATGACCTGATGCAAGAAGCAGAAGGTAAACTTTTTGAAATTTCCCAGCGTAATGTAAAAAAAGATGTCACCCAAATTGACCCGGTTATTGAAGAAGCCATAAAATTACTGGAAATTGCATCGAATCGGAAAGATGGACTCAGTGGTTTACAAACAGGATTCCACGATTTAGATAAAATGACATCCGGCTGGCAAAACTCTGACTTAGTAATCATTGCTGCACGACCAGCTATGGGGAAAACCGCATTCGTATTATCCATGGCAAAAAATATGGCGCTAAATTACAATACCCCTGTTGCCTTATTTTCCCTTGAAATGTCAAATGTACAGTTGGTAAATCGTCTCATCGTAAACACATGTGAAATACCAGGTGAAAAAATAAAAAGTGGTCAACTGGCTCCTTATGAATGGGAACAATTGATGACCAAAATAAAGGATTTGTATAGTGCTCCCATCTATATAGACGATACTCCCAGCCTATCTGTATTTGAACTTCGGACAAAAGCCCGCCGCTTGGTTCGTGAACATGGGATAAAAATCATCATTATTGACTATTTGCAGCTAATGAATGCCAGTGGAATGAGTTTCGGCAGCCGTGAACAAGAAATCAGTACCATATCCCGATCACTAAAAGGGCTCGCTAAAGAATTGAACATACCTATTATCGCTCTGTCCCAATTGAATCGTAGCGTTGAAAATCGGCAAGACAAAGACAAAAGACCTCAACTGTCAGATTTACGTGAATCGGGAGCTATCGAACAGGATGCGGACATGGTTTGTTTTATTCACAGACCGGAATATTACAAAATAGTAGAAGATGAAAGTGGGCATTCCCTATTAGGTTTAGCAGAAATTATTATCGCAAAACACCGTAATGGAGCAACAGGAAATATACGATTAAGATTCAAAGGTGAATATGCGCGGTTCCAAAACATTACAGACGACACCGAAATCGGAGATACTTTTGTTTCGGGCATTACAACAGACAATATTCCTCCCGATATAGGCTTTCAGCCTGGGAACAACAATATCCCAGACTTTCTGTCCGGAGGTAATAATAATGAGACTCCTTTTTAAAACCGGCTCACCCTATTCTAAAAATAATTGCCCTGATAACTTTTTATCAAACTGTCATCAGGGCAATCGTATATAAAATATACTCAGAGATTTATTTTTTCTTCAACACTTCTATTACCGCATCATAATCAGGTTCCTGAGCAATTTCCGGAACAAGTTCTTCATAAATGATATTAAAATCTTCATCAATAACAACAACTGCACGGGCCAATAACCCAGCCAACGGGCCATTAATCATTTCAACACCATACAACTGAGAAAAATTGGTAGCACGAAAAGCTGAAGCAGGAATTACATTTTCTATTCCTTCCGTCGTACAAAATCGACTTTGAGCAAAAGGCAAATCCTTAGAAACTGCTATTACCAATGTATTATCCATTTTCGATGCTAATTCATTAAATTTACGCACTGACGTTGCGCAAACCGATGTATCAAGACTTGGGAAAATATTCAATACCAAGCGTTTTCCTTTTAAATCACAACAGTTCAATTCGCTCAAATCAGATTTTACCAAATTAAAACATGGAGCTTTACTCCCTACTTTAGGCAAATCCCCATTGGTAGAAACAGGACTTCCTTTGAATGTTATTTTTGCCATACTTTAAATTTTATTAATTATATCATTGCATTATCGCCGATTCCAACTCATCTCTCAATTTAGGTGAATACCCTATATATATATCAGTAACTATTCCCTCCTCATTCACAACAAAAACTGTCGGATATCCTACGACCCCATATCTCATTGCAACAGATGCTGCATTTGATACAACGATACCCGGTCCGTTTAATTTCTCTCGTAAATCCTCACCTACCAACGATTCCTTATATAACGTCACCCAACATATATCAGTATCTTTTAATTTTTTGGCAATAGCCAATACATCATTACAAAAACTACCTTCCGTATCCACAAATGCTAATACTACAGATTTCCCTTTGCAATTTTCCAAATCAAATCGTCCATTACCAGACGCTAAAGGTAATGAAAAAAAAGGAGATTCTTTACCTTTTAAATTTTCTGCCCGATAATTACTATTTCGATACAATTGCATTATCTCAGATTTCTCTCTTAACAATCGTTCCTCAGAAAAAAAATCAGAAGGAAAATCTATATTTATCTGACTACCAAAATAGTGCGTTACTACTGTTTGCGAACCTATATGACCTGGATTATTTTCAATTTCTTTATTTATCGGCAACCCAGTATCAATATCAAACGTCATAAATAAAGAACGCATTAATTCTCCACTCCCCCATTCTTCTATCGCTAATGCATCCACTCTCCTTCCATCAACAATCGTATCTGGATATTCTGTAATTTTTACAGTTGGATTAGACTTAAAGGTTTCCAACCAAAAAGCAAGCTCTTGAGGTAATTCTCCAGGGAATAATCCTGAACGATGTACTCCCGAAATCAAATGATTTCCCGAAAGACGAGATACAAAAGGTGCAACATTTTCATCTGCATGGTATTCACGAAGACGTCCATTACCAAAATGGAAATAATTCCCATCAAAATAAGTCATAAAACTTCCCGAAAGTGTCGGATGTGTATCAGACTCTACTTCTATAAAATAATCATATGGACATAATGTATCGTTCTCAGATACCTGACTTGACATATAAAGACGATAATGTACATCTTCATCAGTCATAGGCAAAGTTACATAAAAATCGGCTATTCCCTGATAGTTTTTAATTTTATACAAATTGCTAATTATTTTATCAGTTAAATTTCCGGCAGCAAGAGAGACCGGAACCAACAGATATAGCACTATAAAAAGTTTCTTAATACCCATTATCCATTTCTTTAGATATTTATTATAACAAATTAAGATTTAAAAAGTTCTTTACCTATATTTGTTTTTTACTAATTTTGCTTTATGGAAACAAGGCAATCGGAAATATCAATTCCCAATAATAACATATCAACCAAAATAATTACCATAATCTGCTGGCTTATAGTATTATGTACGATCATTCCTTTATTTATGATTGCTCCGTACAATTACCCAGCTGCAGATGATTACAGTTTCAGTATCAACACTCACCAAGCTTGGGAAAAGACTCATTCCTTAATCCCGGTTCTACAAGAAGCCTGTGAAATGGTTAAAGAAAAATATTACCACTGGCAAGGGACATATAGTGCTATTTTTCTTATGGCTTTACAACCCTCCCTTTTCGGGGTACATGCATACACCTGGGTACCTTTCATTATTATAATCTCTTTAATACTATCTTACTTATGGTTTTTAAAGATACTGATTATGGATATTTGCAATGGATCTCGATATACATATCTTACAGTCTGTGCATGCCTACTTATACCTACTCTTTTGTTCCCTGTCAATGGAGTAGAAGCATTTTATTGGTACAACGGCAGCATTTTTTATGGATTTTATTTTGCATGCTCCCTTATTCTTTTAGGATGTATTTTAAAATCTTCCCTTGCAAATCACAAATTAATTTATAATATTATATGTATATTTTTGTCTCTTTTTATCGGCGGAGGCAATTTTTCGACAGGACTGACACTTCCTTTAATAATTATTACTACCTCTATATTCGCATTCATTCATAAAAAGAAGATTCCTACTGCTGCATATCTATCTGTTCTATTCCTTACAATAGGATTATGTATCAACATTATAGCTCCAGGCAATGAAATAAGGCAAGCCAATTATCCCGATACACCAAACCCTATTATTGCAATCATTAAATCTATCTTTACAGGGGGAAAGGATCTTATACATTGGATAAAAATTCCCGAACTTATTGTTTTCTTAATATTATCACCTTTTGTGTATCAAACAGCAAAAAAATCATCCTTTCAATTCAAATATCCCCTTCTCATTTCCATTATCTCTTTCGGAATTTATTGTGCTATGTATACTCCTCCCTTCTTCGCTATGAACAATGAAGGGCCTGGTCGTCTGGTCAATATTATAAAATACAGTTTTTTCTGGTTATTGCTAATCAACTTATTTTATTATTGTGGTTACTTCTGTCGTAGAACCACAATATTTCACAATAGTATTTGGATAAACAAAATAAAAGTATTCATTAATAAATATCCAGTACTAGTATATCTGACAATTACAATTGCATTGGGTTCTACACTTTTCCGTTCTGCATCATCAACTCATAATGCAGTAGAAATTCTACAAAATGGAGATGCCAAACAATATGGTAAAGAGATGAAAGAACGTTATCTTCTCTATCAAAATTCTGATAAAGAAATCATAGTAAAACCATTATCTGTAAAACCTTCCTTATTATTTATTACCGATATTACCAACGATAAAAATCATTGGATAAATCAAAATATCGCACTCTACTTTAATAAAGAATATATAATTTCTCAATAAAAAATAAAAAACAATATCATAAGAACTGTTATCCTTATTACATAACCATTCATTCTTTACATTTCCAAACTCAATATTCAGAATAACCATATCTGAACTCAAAAATGAAGAAACTCATCAATATGCCAAAGAAACAAAAACAGAGAAATATTATATTTAAACAATCAAAGAATATCTTTGTAGATGAACTTACAATAAAATCAAGAATCTGTTTATATTAAAAAAATAACCAAGCTACCTTTTATAAAAACAAATAAAAGGCTTTTATAACTCTATCCTCAAAACAAAATTTATACAGACAACCATTTGTAAGATTCCTCAACAGTCATATTACGCAACCGACAATACCAAGCACGTTGTTCATCATCAATTTTCCCTATCAAAAAATAAGTCGATTGAGGATGAGCAATCATCAATCCTGCAATTGTAGAATTTGGCCTCATCGCTCCATTTTCAGTCAAAGAAATTCCTACTCTTTCAAAATCTACAAGATCTTTCAAAATAAAACTCAACGATTGGTCCGGAAGAGAAGGATAGCCCACTGCCGGACGTATACCTTGATAATGTTCTTGCAATAGATCCTTCATCGATAAATTTTCTTCAGGAGCATATCCCCAGTATTCTTTTCTTATCCGATAATGTAGCAATTCTGTAGCAGCCTCTACCAATCGGTCTGACAAAGATTGCAACAACAAAGCATCATAATTATCATCAATTTCTTGATAATGTCTAATCATTCTTTCTATAACTTGTCCAGACGTGACAGCAAATGCCCCTACATAATCCATACGCATCTTATCTTCCGGCATTACAAAATCTGCCAATGAATAGTAAGGGGTATCCACATCTTTTTTCTCTATTTGCTGACGTAAGCATGGAATTTCAATAAACCCATTTTCCTTGTGCAAGACAATTGTATTTTCCCGAGAATTAGCAGCAAAAATGCCAAATATAGCTTCTATCTTTACATCTCCTAAAGCTTCTAATTTATCAAGCATATCATTAGCTTCCTTATATAATTGCATAGCCTCCAGAGCTCTTGGTCTCTCTTCTTCAGAAAATGACGATAACCATGTCGTCTTGCAATGGCTACATCCGTCAATAGCTGTTACTGAAGCATATTTTCCTCCAATTTTCCAAGTATTGAAAAAATAAATCCAATTAATATATTTCCGTACTTCTGCAATAGAAAAGTGACACAGGGTTAACTCCCCAGAGGCAGACGGCTCTACGGGGATATAACTATCCCAATCAATACATATACGACGTTCTTGAGACTTACATAACGGTACTAAACTGACCTTTTCCCCTATCGACTGCCGTAAGGCTTCCTGTTCTTCCCACAGTTTCTCTAGATAAACATTCCGTGTTGTCTCTCCTGACAATTGTGCTGCAACCAAAGGGTCTTGCGATGCATCTTTCACATGTATTACCGGCCCGCTATAACATGGAGCTATTTTTACCGCTGTATGCAATTTTGATGTGGTTGCACCACTTATCATCAACGGTATCTTTAATCCTGCTTTCTCCATCTCCTCGGCTACATGGCACATTTCCTCAAGAGAGGGCGTTATCAATCCGCTCAAACCAATATAATCGACATCTTCCTCTATGGCTTTACGTACAATTTCTTCAGTAGGAACCATCACCCCCATATCTATAATGTCATAATTATTACAAGCAAGTACAACTCCAGCAATATTTTTACCTATATCATGCACATCACCTTTTACTGTCGCTAACAAAAATTTTCCAGCTTTTAAAGATTCCGTGTTCTTTCCCTTTTCCGCTTTTATATATGGTTGCAATATTGCAACAGCTTTTTTCATTGTTCGAGCCGTCTTTACAACTTGAGGCAAAAACATCTTACCAGAACCAAACAACACACCAACTTTATTCATTCCATTCATCAAAGGACCATCTATCACTTTCACAGCTTTGCCATATACTTTTATAGCTTCTGCAAGATCAGCCTCCAACCCTTCAGATACACCTTTGATTAAAGCATATTCGAGCCGCTCATCTAAAGACATACCGGTACGTATATCAACTTTTTCCTCCTTCTTCCCTTCGTATTCCCCTTTTAACTTATCAGCCAACTCTATCAAACGTTCCGTCGCATCAGGAGTACGATTCAATACCACATCTTCGATTACGGCCAATACATCTTGTGCAACATCACTATAAGTAACAGTCGCAGCCGGATTTACAATTCCCATGTCCAATCCCCGACCAATAGCATAGTAAAGAAAAACTGCATGCATAGCCTCTCGGATATAATTATTTCCACGAAATGCAAAAGACAAATTGCTGATACCTCCGCTCACTCGTGCACCCGGAAGATTTTTCTTAATCCACTCTGTAGCTTCAATAAAATCTACAGCATAATTTACATGTTCTTCTATTCCTGTTGCTATTGCCAAAACATTAGGATCAAAGATTATATCTTGTGGATTAAATCCAACCACATCTACTAACAAACGATAAGCCCTTTCACAAACTTCGATTTTTCGAGCAAACGTATCAGCTTGTCCCTTTTCATCAAAAGCCATAACAACGACAGCCGCCCCTAACCGTCTAACTTGACGGGCATGGGAAAGGAATACCTCTTCTCCCTCTTTCAAACTTATAGAATTAACTATAGATTTCCCCTGAACACATTTCAGACCAGCTTCTATAACATCCCACTTGGAAGAATCTATCATTAAAGGGACTTTCGAAATTTCAGGCTCTGATGCTATCAAATTCAAAAATGTAATCATTTCAGACTTTGCATCAAGCATAGCATCATCCATATTAATGTCTATAATCTGAGCACCATTCTCCACTTGAGTACGTGCTATTTCAAGAGCCTCATCATATTTTTTTTCACTTATCAAACGCAGAAACTTACGTGATCCGGCAACATTGCACCGTTCTCCTATGCTTATAAAATTATTTTCAGGACGTACTTCTAATCGTTCCAACCCAGACAACCATAAACAATCAGGAAATTTTACCGGACAACGTACCTCTGCTCCTGCAAGTAATGTACTATACTGTGCAATATGAGCTGGTGTCGTGCCACAACAACCACCGATAATATTCACCAAACGTTCATCAATAAACTCTTTCACTTGAGCTGCCATCATTTCCGGAGTCTCATCATATTCCCCAAATCGATTAGGCAAGCCTGCATTAGGATAAGCACTTACATAATAAGGAGCTATAGATGAAACCTGCTTCAAAAAAGGTTTCATATCATGGGCTCCAAACGAACAATTCAACCCGACCGATAATAAATTAGCATGTTGCACTGACGTTATAAAAGCCTCTAATGTCTGTCCTGAGAGCGTACGTCCTCCCACATCAGATAATGTAACTGACAACATTACAGGAACCTGTGTAT
Source organism: Coprobacter secundus subsp. similis (assembly GCF_015097275.1). Taxonomy (GTDB): domain Bacteria; phylum Bacteroidota; class Bacteroidia; order Bacteroidales; family Coprobacteraceae; genus Coprobacter; species Coprobacter secundus. Next base: position 3,650,044 of record NZ_AP023322.1, on the reverse strand, counting down.
CTGTCTGTTCCATCGCCAATTCTGCAGCATAAATAGCAGCTTTAGCATTTAATGTATCAAATATAGTTTCTATCAATAATGCATCAACTCCTCCCAAAAGAAGTGCAGTCATCTGTTCTTTATAAGCTGCTACCAGTTCATCATATGTCAATGCCCTAAACGCTGGATTATTTACATCTGGAGACATCGAACAAGTTTTATTGGTAGGACCCACCGAACCAGCTACAAAACGCGGCTTTTCCGGTTGGGCTTGAGTATATTCATCTGCAATCTCTCGTGCCAGTCGCGCTGCAGCCAAATTTATATCATAAACATACTTCTGCATGCCATAATCTGCCATAGAAACAGAAGTCGCATTAAATGTATTGGTTTCTATAATATCTGCCCCGGCATCCAGATACTCTCGATGTATCTCTTTAATCACCTCAGGCCGAGTAAGACACAGCAAATCATTATTTCCCTTCAGTTGTCCGGGAGCATCCATAAAAAGATCTCCGCGATAATCTTGTTCTGTTAGCCCATAACGCTGTATCATAGTGCCCATTGCACCATCCAGAATCAAAATCCGATCATTCAGTAATTCTGTTATACTTTTCATTCTCTAATAAATACTAACCAAAATTTTTACCTACTTTTTCACCTTTGACGGATTTTTCGCCATAAAATCTTTCCAACTAGTATATGTCTTTTCTGTCTGCGGACGGTTTGTTTGAAAAAAATGACATAAAGCTGCCGCTAATCCATCTGTTGCATCCAACTGTGGTAGCATATTCTCTTCTGAAATATGCAACATCCGTTTCAACATATCTGCGACTTGTTCTTTTGATGCGCTACCATTACCGGTAATAGACATCTTTATCTTCAAAGGAGCATATTCTGCGATAGGGACATCACGAGAAAGAGCTGCTGCCATCGCTACCCCTTGAGCTCGTCCTAACTTCAACATCGACTGCACATTTTTCCCGAAAAATGGAGCTTCTATGGCCATCTCGTCAGGATGATACTGGTCAATAAGTCCCTGCACTCGTTCAAATATACGATGTAAACGCATATAATGATTCTCAAACTTACTCAACTGCAATACCCCCATAGCCATCAATTGAGGCTTATTATCCAAAACCTGTAATATGCCGTATCCCATTACATTCGTTCCCGGATCGATTCCTATTATAATTCTCTCTTTCATCTATCAGTCTATCACCTCGAGTAGTGTATTAAAACCCACAACCCTATCTCCAAAACGAGATACCAAAGCCTCTGTCAATTCCACTCCCATCTCTTTATACCACAAAGATAAAGCCTCTGTATCCTGTACATGGAACTGAAGAGAAAGGCTACTACCATCCTCTTCTCCCGTGGTCATTACTCGACACAATTGGGGTTCACTAAGTTCCTCTCTTCGTAGAGCCATCGGAATATAATTCTCTTTTAACCAAGCTATAAAAGAGGCCTCCAGCTCATCATCCACATGATATGTTGTATTAAATATAATCATACTTACAATCCTTCTTACAAGGCACAACATGTACCATACGACAAATGTAAAAAAAACTTCTCGATTTCGTTGCCTTTTACAAAAATCATTATATCTTTGCACTGCAAAATATAAGGGGCATTAGCTCATCTGGCTAGAGCGCAACACTGGCAGTGTTGAGGTGAGCGGTTCGAGTCCGCTATGCTCCACAAAATAAAAGGAGAAATTTAAACTTTCTCCTTTTTTATTTCCATAAAACACAGAATACCAATTACACTTTTACTTATTATCTAAAAAACAAACTAAAAAAATAGTTTCAGCTATTCTTTTTTTAATAAAAAATGTTATCTTCGTATTAGCTTATAATCACTTTTCAAATACCTAATATCATGAGAAAATAATATTATAAACTCATTATTAAGCATTGACATTTGTCCAGAACCAAATAGTTTCGTAATCATTGATATTTATGATTTAAATGGAAATAAAATAGCGACTATCTACAATGGAAGAACAACAAATTCCCAGGTAAATCAACAAGAATGGAATTATGGAAATATACAACCTGGAATATATCTTGTTCGTTACATAGTGAATAGTCGGATAAATATCGAAAAAATTATTATTAAATAATAAAATCAGACTAGCCATGAGAACTTCAATGGTCCCCCTAAAAATTATAATAGTTTTAGTTTCAATGCTATTTCTATTTCCTGAAATTATTATTTCACAACGAAAGGCCTGTCAATTACTCAACGATGGAGAATTCCTTTGGCTAAGTATCAACGATCAGTTAAACAAATACAACAAAAACACAGGAGAATTACTAACTTATAATGCCCCAGGAGGTTCTTTAGGTAAAGACAAATCTGGGAAAATATGGATTATGAAAAAATATGGAGAAATCTATACATTTGATGGACAAAATGCAATTCCATACACAATAAAAGGACTCAACTGGAAGGAAAAACACAGCTGGGTAAACAACTCATTTCTTGTAGGAAAAAATAACGGCAAATGGATGGGATTACTCTTTGAAACCAATAACGCCTTCTTAATCCAATTTGACGATTTAGGTTTCAATAAATGGAACTTCAATACAGTCGGAAGCTCCGTTTCCATTCTTTCCATGTTAGAAGACAAAGAGGGCATTACCTGGTTTAGTGGATATAATGAAATATCACCTCCTTGGAGATGGACTTTTGGGCGTTTTACGAAAACTGGAGGGATAATAACTTACAAAGAATTGCAATGGCTATCCATTACCGCAATAGATGAAGATTCTGAGGGAAACCTATGGATGTCCACTAACTACAACCAAAATCTCCTCTTAATAAAATTTGACCGTCAACATTTTTCCTATATTAAAGACTCTGGATCTGGAAACCATTATAGTTTAGTAATAGATACTTATAATAACAAATGGTTGGGTAATTTCGACGGTACATTAACAAGATATGATGGAAAGCAATTTACCACTTATAGTCATCCTGAACTGACACAGACAATCCGTGATTTGGTCCCAGATGAAAATGGATACATTTGGATATTGGCCGATAACAAGTTGTTTTGCTATAATCCGTCAATAGATAATATCCAAAAAATAGACTTTCTGTTATCGGGGGAAGAATATTTTACTACAAATTCAGAACATAAAATATACCCAAATCCCTCAACCCATCAAATCACAATAACTGGAAAAAATATACTTCAAGTTAAAGCTTATGACATGTCTGGTCAATTTTTAGGAAAACATAGCGAAAACTTTGAAAAAAAATCTGTTACAATAGAACTATCTACATTAGGTATTACAACAAAAGGATATTATGTTCTCTGCATAGAAGAGAATACGTCAATTTACCATCATAAAATTCAAGTGAAAAAATAAGAAATTATAAAATAAATAAAATGAAAAGAAAAAGAATACTCCAACTCCTAATAACATTGATAAGTATGCACTTCTCAACATATCTTTCATCGCAATCAATTATTGTAGATGACTTGTTGGATGACGGTGAATACTTATGGATTTCTTCCTCTACAGGACTTATTAAATATCAAAAACAAAATACAGCTACTATATTATATACAGAACAGGATAACGGTATACCTCCAGTATTGACCAATTTGTCTAAAGATGAAGAAGGAAATATATGGGGTATTTCGCCATTTCATGGAATTATCAAATTTAATGGAAAACAATGTTCGTTTTACAACAAAGATAATTCAGAATTACGTGATAACACGGTGTGCAACCATCTATATATCGAAAAAAATGGGAATATATGGGCCGGTCTCATAGGAGGAACAGACTTAGTTCAATTTGACGGGACAATCTGGAAACGATATAACTTGACTTCTACTTATATATATGCTTTTCTTAATACAATTTACATAGATAAAGACCAAACTTTATGGCTTGGTGGCTTTTGTGAAGAAAAAGATGTCAAAGACACTTGGTCCTTAGCCAAATTGCCCTTATCAAACATAACAAAAGGAATCACTCCTGTAAATATTTCTAGCATCGGCATAAAGGATATAGAAATAGATAAACAAGGAATTTTTTGGATTATTTGTGAAAATTCATTTTCACTCGAAAGCTACAATCCGGTGAATGAAGAGTCACATATATTTAAATTACCTGAATCTGATTACCCAGATGTAGATTCAAATAATCAGATTATACCATTTTCAGACATCATTATAGATAAATATAACAATAAATGGTTGTGTACATACAAAAAAATATATAAATATGACGGTAGCAATTTTATTACTTATACACATAACAAAATAGATGGATCTGTTCATTGCTTATCTTCTGATTCAAATGGAGATATATGGATAGGAACAGACTCCGGCTTATTTAAATACATTGCTGCCCAAGATAAAATTGAACCTGTTGAATTGAATATAAATAAAAATCAATTCATTATAATAAACAAAAAACATCAAATGTAAAATAAAATACATTTATTCCTTTAAAACTAAAAAAAGCACAGAAAGTTTTTTTATATTTGAGATAAATAATGATATAAATTTTTAATTCCATATAATTATGAAAAGATTAATTTTTATCACATTTATCTGCTTTGCTTCTTTAGGACTTACTAATGCACAAAAGAATGCAATAGGGTTGCGGTTAGGTGCCGGTGCAGAGTTACTCTATCAAAGAGATTTAAGTACAAAAAACTTCCTTCAATTTACTCTCGCTATACCTGACTATAACGGATTGTCTGTAACAGGCATCTATAATTGGCGCTGTTGTCAATGGAATTGGACTCCCAAAACTTGCGAATGGTATCTGAACGCGGGAGTCGGAGGCGCACTTGGTATTTATGATTTTGACGACTCAGGCGTATTAATTGGCATCGCGGGTTCATGTGCTTTCGGATGTCAATTTAAAAAAGTACCTATTTCCCTCGATATAAATTATCGTCCAGTTATCGGGGTTGTTACCAGTGGGCATAGTGAAGGCTTTTTTGACCCAGGATTCTGGAACTTTGGAATAGCCGCAGCTTACCATTTTTAAAATAAAACATCAGATTTTTCTATTTATACCCTATCTTTTATCTTTAAGGATAGGGTATTTAGTATTTATTATATTTGGAATCTATCCGTCTTCAAAATCAACTGACGCGATATAAGTATTTAATCAATAAAAAAGAGATTCACTATAGGTAAATCTCTTTAAGGATGAGGGGGGGTGAAAGATGGGGCTCGAACCCACGACCTTCGGAACCACAATCCGACGTTCTAACCAACTGAACTACATTCACCATTTTTCAATTGCGATGCAAAGATATATTCATTTTTTGAATTATGCAATATGTTTCCATACTTTTTTGATTCTAAATAAAGGCTAAAAAAATAATCCATTAATTATATGATATTTACATGAAATTTATTTTATATACCTCTCAATAGAGGTAAAAAGAGAATTTAAAATAACTTTGCATTTTCAGATAAAAACTTGTGAAAAAGCTATATTTATTTTTTGACCTAGACGGGACATTAACTGACCCAATGATAGGTATTACCCGTTCTGTACAATATACTCTTGCATCTTTGGCATTGAAGAAAATGACCTTTACCAATTATGTCCTTTTATCGGTCCTCCTCTAAAAGATTCTTTCCGTGAATTTTATGGCTTTTCTAATGAACAAGCAGAAACGGCATTAATAAAATATAGAGAATATTTTTCAAAAAAAGGTATTTTCGAAAATCAAGTATACGATGGCATACCTGCACTCTTAACACAACAAAAAAAGTCCGGACGTAAATTGATGCTGACAACCTCAAAACCTGAAATTTTTGCACGTCAAATATTAGACTATTTTAATCTGTCTCATTACTTTTCGTTTATAGGAGGAGCCACCTTGGGCGGAAAACGTTCGACTAAAACAGATGTAATACAATATGTCCTGAAATCTAACAAAATTGAAAATCCCTCAGATGTAATTATGATTGGTGACCGCAAACATGATATAGAAGGCGCCCAAACAAATGATATGCAATCTATAGGTGCATTATACGGATATGGGTCTGAAAAAGAACTATATGAGGCTGGAGCCAATATTATCGTACCTTCTGTCACACATCTTCAGAACCTCCTAAATACTATAATATACTGATCATATCATCTATATGCCAATAAAACAAAAATTCAACTCATTCCAACATCAAACTCATATAGGGAGTTAATTCCGAGTTTATCTCTCCAGATTGTCCGAATAATAATTTAGCTAAATCAAATACATTTATCTCTTTGACAGAGTTATATGATAATAAAGCAGGTTGGTGTACACAAATACCATTATTTACCGTAAATAAACCATTATTTCCTGAAACAAACGCATCTTTTATCAGATAACGGAAAGATGCTTTCGGATGTGATGATGCATAAAAAGACAATAAACTATATACATCTATAATACGCAACATCCCCATTACATACGATACTCTTGAGTCTTTTGTTACTGGCGAAAAACAGTGTATCTCCATATTTGGGAAAATACCCCTCACAGTACATAATAGCTCAAGTTTTGTTTCTTCATCATCATAAAACCACTCCTTTACTATAACTTGTTCTGGGGAAGGAACAACAAACGCCATACCTCGAATATCGCTGTTCAAACCAGAAATGGATACGACCTTTCCTCCTGCCAATCTAAAATCCTCTAAAATTACTCCGAAATCATCAAACGAATGTTGCACACAGCAAGCTCTCTTCCTCATGTGAGCAGAAAAATAAGTAAACAGCTCATCTACCGTATGCTCTTTATATACAGGCAGAAATGCTGGTAAATCTGTATATATATCCTCTATTCTACGAAAAACTGAAACATATCCCATTCGCTGATAATATTCGTATAGCCAGTCTTCTGCAGGTATTAGAATAGAAAGTGGTATTTTTCTATCACGCATCACTTGAAAAGCTTCTGAGAGTAAAGTTTTCATCAACCCCCTCCCTCTATACTCGAGCCGTGTCGAAGCTCCAGAAATATAAGATGTTCGAACTTCACTTCCCCAACATGTCATTGTATACGGTAACATTTGTAATGCAGATAAGACCAAGTCTCCTTCTACTTTTACCAATGTATTTTCATCACTATATTTAGTCGAAAAATACAGATTCATAAAATCTTCCGAATCATCAAAACAATTCTGCCATAAATCTCGGACCTTTTCCTTTATCTTATTCATTAACAATCTTATACATTAAATTTATATATAATCAGTCCTGTTTACACCGTATAGCTGCACTTTTTTCAAGCAAAATAGTCGGGTGGTATGATAACTTAGCTTTACGAAGCCCTGGAATACCCAAGTCTTCTTCTCGATTTACATATAAATAATTTTCAGGGATATGCCGAGCAAACTCCTGATTAATGACAGCATATATTCCATCAATTTCCGTATTCGCTTTCTCTACATGTACTCCAAAAGTATCTGATGTTATAGGCGCACCAAATGTAAATGCTTCAATCTCATTGCCAATCCAAATAGCGCCTCCTAATATTCCTAACTCATCCATATGTTCAAGTGCAAACGTCATTGAACGACGTTCGTTCAACAAATCTTCATTTTCGGCACAATCGTTATCCACACACCATTTTGCCTCTAATTCCAAACATTGTGCAATCATGTCTTGAGTTATCGAAGTATAGCAATAATTATCATACTCCTGTCTGAATCTATTTATATGATTTCGCTTAGACTGATATTTTTTTCCCACCAAACCAACGAGATTTTCTCTCAAATAAATATAATCATAATAATCTCTTTCCGGTATAAAACGAAATTCTCCTGGAAAAAGTTTCTCTAAACACAAAACAGCATCCGATGTAACCCCAAGTAAACATAAAGTATGTCCCATATCCTTTGCATCTTTTTCTAATAGCTTTATCGCTTCGGATAAATCTCCCTTTCCTAAAGGTAACATATAAGCCGGGCGATTATCTTCCAGCCAAAATCTTATCAGCAACATATTATTTATTATAACATATTCACTACCATACAGAAATTGCCAACTACACATATTAGCAAAGGAAAAATCGCAATTACGATACACTCCTTTCAATGTAAAAGAAGTTATTATATCTCTGTTTTCTAATGAAATAGGTTCAAATTTTAGCATATATTATTTGTGTAACTTTAGGTTATAAAAGTAAAGCAAAATTAAATACTTCAAAAATAAATATTCTACATAATCATAAATTTTCAATAATTTATAATCCAATCATATATAAAATTTAGTATATTTGTATAAGAGCTTATTTCAAATTATTATTGTATGAAGCTACAATTTGAGTTTGATTTATTCTCTTCTAAACACTATTATATTAATTTACTATTAGAGGAAAATAAAAATAGCCCATATAGTTAAAAATATTCGCATAAGCTCAAATAAGTTTTGACTGATATTGCTTACTATTAAAAACTTCTATAACTATGAAAAAGTTCAAAATTATATTCTCAATTATATTCCTTTTTTTCTGTATCCACTTACTTTCTGCTAAAGAAATAAAACTTAAAATAATCGAAACCAGCGACATTCACGGTAATTATTTCCCATATGATTTTTTAAATGATACTCCAGGAAAAGGTAGTCTTGCCAGAATAGAAACTTATATACAGCAGCAAAGGGACATATATGGAAAAAATTTGCTACTTTTCGATGCCGGAGATTTTTTACAGGGGCAGCCCACCTCATATTACTACAATTTTATAGATACAGTATCTCCTCATCTAGGTGCCCGTATTCTCAATTATATGGATTATGATGCCGCTGTACCCGGCAATCACGATATAGAAACAGGTCACTCAGTATATGATCGCTACTTTACCCAATGTAAATTTCCATACTTAGGAGCTAATATAATCAACACCTCAACCGGGAATCCTTATTTAAAACCTTACCACATATTCGTTCGTGAAGGAGTCAAAATTGCCGTACTAGGATTACTTACTCCAAGAATACCCTACTGGCTTCCTAAGGACTTATGGTCGGGGCTACAATTCGATGACATGCAAGAGTCAATTCGCAAATGGTTACCAATAATAAGAGAAAAAGAAAAAGCGGATATTATTATCGGTCTTTTTCATTCGGGAGAAAAGCCCAAATCCGGAAACGTAAAATTCGAGGAAAACACATCATTTCTTATCGCACGAGACATACCCGGATTTGATATTATTTTATTAGGACATGACCATAATGCACTATGTCGTACTATAACCAATAAAAACGGAGAAAAAGTACTATTGCTAAATCCTGGAAGTCAAGGGTTAAACATAGCACGTGCTGAAATTATCATTGAAAAGAAACGAAATACTCTAATCTCAAAGTCTATTAGCGGAGCCTTAATTAATACATCCAACTGCGGCATCGATAGTGCATTTATGGCTCAATTCAGTACGGCATATGACACTATACAAAAATTTTCAAATTCTCCAGTTGGAACCCTAACCCAGACCATCAGCACAAGAGATTCTTATTTCGGACCATCAGCTTTCTGTGATTTCATAAACCAATTACAACTAAAAATATCCGGAGCCGATATTTCATTTACAGCACCACTATTTTTCGATACTGAAATAAAAGCCGGAAAAATTTTTCTCCGAGACATGTTCAAGCTCTACAAATATGAAAACAGATTACACACCATGCTACTTACCGGAAAAGAGATTAAAGGTTATTTAGAACATTCCTACTCTCTATGGACCAATCAAATGCAATCACCAGAAGATGATTTATTACTATTTGACAATCAATATACTGGAATAAATAAAAAATTATTATACAACAGTTATAACTTCGACTCTGCCATGGGAATCAAATATACAGTCGATGTTACCAAACCTTACGGAAACAAAATTAATATTATCAGCATGAGCGATGGCTCCTCATTCGACCTTGATAAAACATATAAAGTTGCCATAAATTCATATCGGGCCAATGGAGACGATGGTATGCTTATAAAAGGAGCTGGAATACCCAAAGAAAAAATTAAAGACCGAATTGTCAAAACTTCTGATAATGATCTTCGTTCTGATATAATGCAATATATTCATCAAAAAGGAACTATTACTCCTGAATGCAAAAACGAATGGAAATTTATTCCTGAAGAATGGGTAGCTCCAGCAATAGAACGCAACCGTAATGATTTATTCGGGAATATATCTATTACAAACAAACCATCAATAAACGTCCATTAATTAGGGTATACAAATACTCTTTAAATAAGAAACAAAATCATTATACATCATAGTAGTCAGTAAAGAAGGATAGGACATTACAATCAAACTATGTCCCGAAAAATCTTTCCTATAAGGAGGATGTATATGAATATACGGATTGGACACAAACCCGACTCTCTCATAAAAATATTTTCTCCGTACAGATATCTCATCTTTTGGAGGATCAATTTCTAAAATAACAGTTTTAGAGCTATCTCTTATCAATAATTTTAAAGCCTCTGACCCGTAATTTTTTCCTCGTAATTGAGATTTTATAGCAAAATGTTCTATATAGATATATGTGCCAGTTTCCCAATATAATAAAATACCAACAAAATTTTCACCCTCGTATATAGAACAAAAATGGTAATCAGATTTTTCTAATATCTGCATTTGATTCCTAAAATAACGTTGCTCATATATAGGGAAACTAACGCGATATAAATCCATAGCTTCAGAAAAAGAAGTACAAGAAGAATCTTTTATACGAACAAAATTCAGCTCCATACTATTATAAAAAAATATATATATCGGATTTATTATCCAACCCAAACCTTATTTAATAATATATTATTCATTATAACACACATCCTCTACCATAAAAAATGCAAACCATACATATCTGTAAAAAAAATTGCAATTACGATACTCCCTTTTAATATAAGAGAAATAATAATCTCTTCATCTTTCAAAGAAATAAGTTGAAAATCTATTTTCTATAATTTCCGATTATAAAAGTAAATTAAAAATAAATATTCTCCAAAATATATTTTCTATATAAATACAAAGCATTCACAGTATAAATTCCCAAACAACTCCTATATTCATCACAAATAGAAATATGTTCCTACTTACCTTACTTATTTATTAAAACTAATACAATCTCAAAAAAGTACAAATCTATATTTCCCATTATTATACTTATTCATAGAACCTGACTTTTTCGATTGAAAAAAAGAATGTTATACATCCCTCAACTATCTAATTAAAAGTTTTACAGAACGCTTCATATCTTTTTCTACCCATTTAAGGATATAAACCCCTTTTCTCAAATGAAACAAATCAACAGAATCCGTCATCGCAAATTGCAAAATAAGCCTGCCATTCTCTGCATATATTTCAGCCTTGCCATCCAATCGGACAGCATCTTTAAATTCGAAATGAAGTTGTTTTGTTCTCGAATTATACAACACGACATATTGCATTTCACATCGAGTAGATTTTATAGATGTTACTACCTTTTTTTCATCTTTCTCTATATGCCATTGACGAGTATCTTTCGCCCCATTTTCCTCATTGTTAGTCCAACTCAATACGCTATTTCCATTATCTACTCCTCCACCCTCATTATTCATCGCCAATTGTGTTTGCCTATTAACAATTACATAGCTGTTTTCTGTGTTTATCGGTATAAAGCTCCACTGCTGACGAAATTGGGTGCTGGAAGATTTTCTTTGTTCTAACTGCGAACCTATTCTATAACCAGTTTCATCTTCCTCGGCATTATCATATAAAGCCAAACCACTAGCCCGGTTAATCAATTGATAATAATCCCCCACTGGAAGAATTTCCCACTGTTGAGATTCTCGCTCCTGAATTGGAGACCATGTACATATCTTCCCAATACTCCCGTCCAGAACATCGACAGCATTGCCGTTTCCCTTATTCAATATACGATAATAATAATTCGTATCCAAGACAAAATCCGGTGTTGGATTTTTTATATTACGCTCCGCCTCTTCAAAAACTCCAGTCAAATAATCACAATGAGTATGTAAAAAAGATTTCAAATAATCAATTCCTTCCTGATAAGTACTAAAAAGAACTATCTCATTATAATCTCGACGATTGATAGGCCATTTCTGAAAATTTAGAGCTTGAGAACGATCTATTACTGCTGCGATGCTATCTATATAATTCATAACATGATTTTCTATTCCACGCTCCACATATTCCTTCCACGTCCTGTTAATCAGCCGAACAAACCAAGGGTCTTTCCACATTTGCAATATCCACTTTTGAGTCAAATCCGAGCCAAATCCTCTCTCGGACATCAAGCTCTCGGAAACATCTCCTACACGATTACAATTATTAAACGCTATATCATAATCCCACAGTGGTCCCCAATAAAACCTCGGATCATCTTTTTTCTTATACATATACGTACTCCAAAAACCATCTACATTCCCAGTTAATTCTGTCGAAATATACCAACTGGCCAAAGTCAACGAGTCTACGTAAGGCCGATATCCATTTTCCGGGTCTGCGAAATCCACAGAAAATAAAGCATCTTCAAAAAGCTGCATATGGTTCTTTATATATTCCAATTGTCGAGAAACAATCACTTCCTCATCTGGAGATTTTACCGTTACCAATACTCCTCGACTGGTTCTATAATATACAGGCTCAGACGTTGCAAATCCGTCTACTTCCAGAAAATAACCACCTGTAATATTCGCATTCTCTGCAGGAATTTCTTCCTGCTCATCAATATCTACACGTTTTTTACGCACCTCCATCTGGTCGGATAACTGATAATTCCCTAAATAGGTTCCGTTCAACACTAAATCGACAAATTGAGCTCCAGCAGTAAACGGTTGCCCCGCGAAACTCCCAATACAGGCAGCTACAGCATTTCGAATCAATGTTTTATCAGCAAAATTGGCCAATAAAGTCCAACTTTTCGCATTAGCCCGATCCGGTCCCATAAAAATTTGTTTTTCCCCAAATTTGATTCGATAAGGTTTCTTTTCCAAATCCCATGTCGAATTTCCCCGACCTCTTATCCCCAATTCGGTATATATTTTCACACCAGTCTCATCTACATAATAAAGTGTTGCATCTATATAATCTTCTTTACTTACTATAGGCTTATTATCGACCGTATTAATATAAATAGTCGGCAGGTTTGTCATCTGTACATAATTCTGACCTACAGCCTCTCGAATAAACAAAATTGCGATAAAACAGAAGATTGTTATAAAGTGTAGTCTATTTTTCATGAAGTATAGATTTTAGATTTTTAGTTCTGTAAATATAATATCCAACCAAGAAACATCCAAACATTTTTTGAATAAATACCCCATATTATACAAAAAGAGTTTCGGAAATCTGTATCCGAAACTCTTCCTTCCATTCTATAAACTGTATTTCTTACTTATTCAATAACATCTTTACCTGATGCAGCACATTTTCTGTCGTAAAACCAAACTTCTCGTCCAAAACTTTATATGGAGCAGAATTTCCAAAATGGTCCAAACCCCATACAACTCCATTTTTTCCCACTAAACGATACATAGAAGAAGGTAGACCAGCAGTAAGTCCGAATACCGGTAAATGAGAAGGTATTACACTCTCTTGATATTCTTTACTTTGATTGAAAAACAGTCCTTCAGATGGAGCTGATACTATCTGAATTTTTATTCCATTTTCTCTCAACAATGGAGCTGTAGCTACCAATGTAGAAACTTCTGATCCATTTGCGACTAATACGACATCAGGATTCTCATCTTTCATTATGATATATGCTCCTTTTGCAGCCTGCAGAGCTTCTTGATAACGGTCACCCGAGATGGCTGGTAAGTCCTTAACATTTTGACGCGAAAGAATCAATGCTGTCGGCGTATATATATTTTCCATAGCCAACTTCCAAGCAACAGTGGTCTCAGCACTATCAGCCGGACGAAGTACTAATACACTATTTCGTCCATGATGATTCTTTAACTGCTCCAACAAACGTATTTGGGCCTCCTGTTCTACTGGTTGATGAGTCGGACCATCTTCTCCCACTCTAAAAGCATCATGAGTCCAGACATATTTTACTGGGACTTCCATCAAGGCGGCCAGTCGTACTGCCGGTTTCATATAATCGGAAAATACAAAGAATGTTCCACAAGCCGGAATAATACCGCCATGAAGAGCCATTCCATTCATTATTGCAGCCATAGTCAATTCACTAACTCCAGCTTGCAAAAAGGCTCCGGTAAAATCTCCATTTATAAAAGCATGAGTTTTTTTCAAAAAACCATCAGTCTTATCAGAATTTGCAAGGTCTGCCGATGAAACAATCATATTCCCTATTTGTTCTCCAAATACGCCTAACACATCCGATGAAGCAACACGAGTAGCAACATCAGGTTTATGAACAATAGACTTATAATCTATATCGGGAACTTTTCCTGAAAAATATTGATGTAACAAAATAGCTTTTTCTGGATTCTCCTTTTCCCAAGCAAATTGTTCTGCTTTACGTTTAGCAACAATTTTCTCCAATTCAATTCTACGCTCAGCATACAACTTCTGTACTTCAGGAAATATGACAAACGGTTCTTCTGGATTCCCTCCTAAATGCTCAATAGTTTTTGATATTGAAGCCCCCGCAGCAGTCAATGGCTGTCCATGAGTAGAACACTTACGCTCATAAGACTGATTATTCTCTGAGACTGCACCTTTACCCATTATTGTTTTACCAATAATAAGAGTCGGACGGCTCTTTTCCTGCTGTGCTTCCAATAAGGCTCCTCGTATTTCGTCAGCATTATTACCGTCAATCTCCAGCACATTCCAATTCCAAGCTCTATATTTGGCCGCAGTGTCTTCATGTGTCACAGCATCAGTATCGGTAGACAACTGTATGTCATTGCTATCATAAAACATGATTAAATTGCTCAACCCCAAAAATCCTGCAATACGACCTGCACCTTGAGAAATCTCTTCTTGAATTCCTCCATCTGATATAAATGCATAGGTCTTATGAGACATCCAATCTCCAAATCGAGCAACAAAAAAACGCTCGGCTATTGCAGCCCCAACAGCCATTGTATGTCCTTGCCCCAACGGCCCGGAAGTATTTTCAATTCCATGAACCAAATCAGCTTCAGGATGCCCCGGAGTAGAACTCCCCCACTGGCGGAATTGCTTCAATTCCTCAAGGGTATATTTCCCGGCAAGAGTCAGTACTCCATACAACATCGGAGACATATGACCAGGATCTAAAAAGAAACGATCTCTATTAATCCAGCTCCCATCACTCGGGTCATATACCATAAATTCGGCAAAAAGAGTATTCACAAAATCAGCTCCTCCCATAGCTCCTCCAGGATGCCCTGATTTTGCTTTTTCAACCATAGATGCCGCCAGTATACGAATATTATCGGCAGCTTTGTTCAGAATTTTCGTATCATTCATGGGAATATTGTATTATTTTTTTACAAAGATAGTGATTATTATTCATAAACAATTTCAAAAAAGCATGGCATATCCATAATCTCGATATTTATCTTAAAAACCATGTTACAAAGAAACAGATTATATCACCACGCACCATACAACAATATAATATGATAAAAGATTTAGAAATATCAACAAACTTATTAAAAATCAATTAATTCAAAATAATTACAATATCATTATCATCTATATCGAAAAACTGGACCCTCGACGTAGCATTTCTTCATATTTTTCCTTATTAAAAACAAAATAATAAGCACCTCTTTTTGAGTTAATCTTATCCTTCTCATCAAGACGCTCCAAAATATTCATTGATAATATCTTTTTTCTGAAATTTCTCTTATCTAACTTTTCGGCATAGATAGACTCATAAAGAGTTTGTAACTGAGTCAGAGTAAATCTTTCGGGCAAAAGATTGAACCCAATAGGAAAAAGCGCTGCCTGCTGACGAAGCTGAGTTATTGCATCATCAACCATTTGTTTATGATCAAAAATAAGTTCTTCTGCTCTATCCAAATTAACCCATTGAGAATCACTAGCTGAAATAATACTATTTTTATAATCGTCGATACTGATAAGCGCATAATATACAACCGATATCACCCGTTCTCCCGGATCTCTATCCAAATTCCCATACGCACCTACTTGATCCATATAAACATTGTCTAATCCTGTCAGTGCAGATACAACCCGATTAGCAGCTTCATCAATAGTCTCATCCTCGTACACAAAACCTCCCAATAAAGACAATCCTCCGACATTCGGTTCTATTTTTCGACGAAATGTCAATAATTTGATATCATTTCCTATAAAGCCCAAAATTACGCAATCAACAGAAACCAAAAAACGGGCCTGTCCTTTGTAAAAATTCTGTGGAGTCATTTTATAAAAGGGTATAAAAGTTAAAAAAAGAGTGCCTATAGCATATGAAATTGCTCATTAGGACACTCTTCTAAATATAAATAGATTATAATTTACGAGAACCATCACCTATCTTAACGGGATAGACTTTAGGTTCCTTTCCAAATTTATGCGTAAATTCTTTTACCGCTGTATCAACAAATGTATCATATTTATCTTCAGGCACCAAATTGATAGTACAACCACCAAAGCCACCGCCCATTACACGAGAACCGATAACGCCACATTTCTTGGCGATATCATTCAAGAAATCAAGCTCCTCACAGCTTACTTCGTACAATTTACTCATTCCTTCATGGGTACCATACATTTTTTCTCCAACAGTCTTGTAATCGCCCTTTTTCAAAGCTTCACAAGCGTCAAGTAACCTCTGTATCTCTTCGATAACATACTCAGCACGCATATAATCTTCCGCTGTTACCTCACCTTTCACCTCTGCCAACATAGCCATATCTGCATCCCGTAGTAATTCTACTTCAGGATGTCTCTTCTGTATAGCTTTTACAACAGCCTCACAAGATTCACGACGTTTGTTATAAGCAGAAGAAGCTAATTCATGTTTTACTACAGAATCAATAAGTACAACTTTATACCCCTTCGGATTAAAAGGCACATATTCATATTCCAATGAACGACAGTCCAGACGAATCAAATGCCCCTCTTTTCCAAATACCGATGCAAACTGGTCCATAATACCACACTTCACACCAATATAATTATGTTCTGTAGCTTGACCTATTTTCGCCAAATCAAATTTATCGATACCCAATTTAAACATATCGTTCAATGCAAAAGCATACGTGCTCTCTAATGCTGCCGAGGAAGACAAGCCGGCTCCCAGTGGCACATCTCCAGAAAATGCAGTATCAAACCCTTTCACTTGACCACCACGCTTCATAATTTCACGAATAACTCCAAAAATATAACGAGCCCAACTTTGTTCTGGTGCATCATCTTCTTGCATACCGAATTCAGCATATTCATTCAAATCAACAGCAAAAGCACGAACCTTATCCGTTCCATTTACTTTGATACAAGCTAACATACCTTTATCAATCGCTCCTGGAAGTACAAATCCTCCATTATAATCAGTATGTTCACCAATCAAATTAACACGTCCCGGTGAAAAATAAAAATCTCCGGTTTCTCCAAATAATTCTACAAACTTATCTGTTACTAATTTCTTATTCATATCATTTTTTATTTTTCGTTAAAAACCTAATGAGCAAATTATTCAACAGGGATATCTTTATTTACATTTTTACAACCGACAAGGGCATAGAACAACAGATATGCAAATAAAGCAATAACCAACCAATAGCTAGTAAGATACCCAATACCTCCAGCTAAATCAACAATACCGTTTTGCACCAAAGGTAAAATACCACCACCACAAACCAGAATCATAAAAATACCGGATGCTTGCTCGGTATATTTTCCTAAACCTTCGACAGCCAAATTGAATATGCCCCCCCACATAATAGAGGTACACAAGCCACAAAGAGCAAGTAACATAGCATTGACCGGAATATTGACAATACCAAATAAACCTTCTGGGCTGTTTTTGAAAGCCGGCATGTTTACCATAGTCTCAGGAGATGCGAAAATTGCCGACATAACCAAAATCAAACCTAATATAGAAGCTGTACCTAACATCACTCTAGCAGAAACTTTACTACCAATAGCTGCACCAATCAAACGCCCTACCAACATCAATAACCAATAAGTCGCTGTTACAGAACCAGCTATGGCTTCAGCACCCTCAACACCCCGTAATTGCAATACATCAAGGTCTGGATTCTGTAACCATTTATTCAATACATTAGGGATACCAACCTCAACACCTACATACACAAAAATACCGATAGCTCCCAATATAAAATGACGGAAAGATAAAGGACTGTATTTCGAATTTTCAATGCTGGCTACTTCACTTTTCTCTTTTTCAGGAATCTTTGTCAACAAAATAACAATAAATGCAAATGCAAAAATTGCCAATGCTGCATACATCAAAGGAAATACATGGCTTATCTGCGCTTTAGCAATAGAAGGAAGCAAAACTCCCGTCAGAATAATAACCGCAGTACCGGCTAATGAATTAAACGAGCCACCCAGCTGAATGAGCTGATTTCCTGTATTTCCACCACCACCGAGCAAATTAAGCATAGGGTTTACAACAGTGTTAAGCAAACACATTGAAAATCCAGCGACAAACGCACCTAAAAGATAAATACCAAAACTACCGGCAAAACCAGAAATGGTTTGAATACCTACCCCAACAAAACCTACTGCAATAGCGACAAGGGCAGTTTTCTTATATCCTTGATTCTGCAGCATTTTCCCAGCAGGATATCCCATTACTGCATACGCAATAAAATTAGCAAATACACCCAAAGTCCCCATCCAATTGGCTACGCCAAACTGGTACTTTAAAACGTCACCCATAGGTGAAGCTAAATTAGTTACGAAAGAAATCATACCGAACAAGAAAATCATTGCAATAATGGCAATAATATTTCCGCTCTTCTTTTCTTGTGTCATGATACAAAAATTTTTAAGTTTATAAATCAGATTATTATTCTCTTCATCAAATTATTTTTCTATTCCAAATTTATAGATACAGGTTTGTGTGTATTTTTCCCCTGGACGTAAAACTGTTGAAGGGAAATGTGGATTGTTAGGAGAATCGGGAAAATGTTGAGTTTCAAAACAAATCGCAGTACGTTCTGTATACTTTCTACTTGCTTTTCCTTCAAATCCATTTAACCAATTTCCCGTGTATAATTGTACCCCCGGTTCTGTCGTATATACTTCCATACATATACCGGTTTTCGGAGACACAGCTCTTGCGGCATAAGTTAATTCTCCGGGCCATCTTTTCGCTAAAACATAATTATGGTCATATCCCCGACCAAATATTAATTGCTCAAATTTCTCATCGATACGTTCACCGACAACATGTGGAGTCATAAAATCCATAGGCGTATTCTCTACTTTCGCAATCTCTCCTGTTGGTACAGATTTATCATCCATCGGAGTATAAAAAGGCGCATTTATAGTTACAATATGATTAGTAACTTCCCCTCCACCATCTCCATTCAAATTAAAAAACGAATGATGAGTAAGATTCACTACCGTTGCTTGGTTCGTTGTAGCCACATATTCTATTTTCATAGCATTATCATCGGTCAATGAATACCTTACATGTATCGTCAATACCCCAGGAAAACCTTCTTCTCCATCAGGTGATACATATGTCAAGTCAAGACTTTGTGCATCTTTTTGTTCAGCATCCCACACCACATTATTATATCCTACTAATCCTCCATGCAAAGAACAATCTGGGTTATTTGACCGTATTTTATACGATTTTCCGTCCAAAACAAATTCGCCTCTCTTTATACGATTTCCATAACGACCAATTAATGCTCCTAAATATTTCTCCGGACTATTCTGATAATCAGTTATACTAGAATGACCTAAAACAACATCAACAAGTTTTCCCGATGTATCGGGCACAGAAATTGAAACTACGATACCTCCAAAATTTGTAATACATAGCTCTGCCCCCCCCTTATTTTTCAGGACATATAAACGGACTTCTTTTCCATTAATTACTGTATTAAAATCTGATGGATTCAACCCGGAAGCTGTTGTCTCAAACGATATACCTGCGTTTACCATGATATCTCAGTATTAAAAATAAGTTAACAATATTGGGTGTAAAAATAACGCTTATTATTTTAAAAACACTTATAAAAGACATGTTTTAGAACATAAAATTGAACATTTTTACTTCATTTATACTTTAATTATAAAAATAAAATGTATCACATTTCCAATATTCTAAAATTGGAAAAACGAATTCAATCCCGATTAGAGAAATATTTCATAAATTGGACTCGTTCATAATAAGACTGGTCCGGAACATTTTTGAAATTAAGTATCCCTTTGAATGCGTCAATAGAACTAAAACCATGTTCTGTCATCCATTCTTCTAACACAGTTAACATTTGAGATATAATACCATTTCCATGCTGATATAAAATGCTACAAATCTCAACAGCCGATGCTCCGGCTAAAATGGCTTTAATCACAGTTTCCGGCTCATGTATACCCGTAGAAGCAGCCAAATTAAGATTAGGCACTTTTCCTGATACAATCCCTATCCATCGAATAGTATTACTAAAATCTGAAGAACAACTAAACACTGTCCCAGATGTAAATTGCATTTTATGAATATCAATATCTGGCTGATAAAATCGATTGAATAATACTACTCCGTCAACCTGATTGGCTTTAAGCTGATTTACTACCCCAACAATATTACTGAACCGCTGTCCTAATTTCAAAGTTACCGGAATTTTAACTTTACTTTTTACCTCTTTCAAAATATCGATATGTAACTGTTCATATTCTCCCGGTTTTTCCTCAATATCCGTAGATATTTTCAAGATATTAATTTCAATGGCATCGGCACCCGCAAATTCGATACGCTGAGCAAAATCTGCCCAACTTCCTTTTTCATAACAATTTATACTGGCAATAATAGGAATAGAAGTGTATTTCTTCGCATCAGATATTAAATCAATGTAACTTTTTATATCATTTGATTTCACATATTCCCGGACATAATCATATGCTTCAGGATAGGATTCTGCCTCTTTCAATAAATGTTCCGATTGCATCAGAATCTGTTCTTCAAAAAGAGACTTCAAAACTACAGCTCCAGCACCAGCTCTCTCAAGTTCTTTAATTTTATCTACTGTGTTCGTCAAACCCGAACTTCCGATAATAATAGGATTTCGCAAGGTTAAACCTGCATACTTCGTCTGTAATGTCTGCATATCAAAATCAAATTGTATGTTTTTCAGTATATTCTTGGTCCGAAAATATAGCTACCGACACGAATCATCGAACTTCCAGCTTTTATTGCAATCGGATAATCCTCAGACATTCCCATAGAAATCTCTTTAAAATATTCTACATTAGGGAAATAATTCATTTTTATCCGGTCAAAAAATTGCTTTAAAGTATCAAATTCTTCACGCACCTCTGTTTCATCAGAGGTAAAAGTTGCCATTCCCATTACTCCACAAATACGAATATAATCAAATTTTTTCCATTCTCCTACCCTCAAGAATTCATCACATTCATCTATGGAAAAACCGTATTTGGTTTCTTCCCGAGCAATATGGATTTGTAACAAACAATCGACAACCCGTCCGACTTTTACAGCAGCATTATTAACTTCAGCCAATAATCTGGGAGAATCAATACTGTGAATAAGCGAGATAAAAGGGACAATCATTTTTACCTTATTTCTCTGCAGATGTCCAATAAAATGCCATTCAATATCATCCGGTAAAGCTGGATATTTTTGCAATAACTCCTGAACTTTATTTTCACCAAAAATTCTTTGACCGGCATCATAAGCTTCCTGAACAGCTTCTGCGGTATGATATTTAGATACAGCTACCAAACGAACACCATCAGGTAATGACTCTTTTATCTTTTTTATATTTTCAGCTATTTGACTCATATATATTATTCTTGCGGCGCTAAATCAGAATTTTCCGAAGGTTTTACAGGAGAACCTTCAGCTGCTGCATAAGGATAAATATCCATTATAGGGGTCTCTGTTATAGAAGCAACCTCAAAATCAGCCATAGTACCCTTCATTCCCTCTAATAAATTTTCTAATGCTCTTTGCAAATCTGAAGCTTGGGCCAACATATAGCTGGCTGTTCTCTTTTCTGCTCCACTCTTCTCATCAAGTGTTATAAAATTCACTTTACATTTATACCATTTATCTCCGGTCTCATCCATAAAAAGTTCACTAATATTTGCTCTCTTTATGTTTGCCACCGAAAAATCTCCCGAAATAAATGGAGTCATTTCTTTTATTATCCTTGCTTCAGCTTCAGTAAACGATAAAGCGTCCACCAAATAAGGCTCAGAAACTTTTTTCTGCATGCCATTCTCCATCATTTTATCGTACTTAACCTTGCATTCAAACCAATTACTCATCTTTATTCTTTATTTCATTTTACTATATAGGGTTGTCCAGAACAGCTTAAACATTCATTTATAAGTATATAATAAAAAAATTTATTCATAAACTTATATTATACGACTTTAAGTTAAAACAAAGGTATCTATTTTTTTTTAGTTTAGCATAAAACTCGAAACCTTATAGTAATAAAAATACTAAAATAGAATATATCCAATCACTTCACAATGTATTTTAGGAACATATATAAAAAACAAGTATAATCAACACATAATTATCAATTATACCTGCCCTCTAAAATTTATCTTCAAGTAATCAATATTCTATTTTATCTGCCTTCTTATCCCACATTTCAAACGCTTTAATTGCCTCTGTCCTCAACAAAGACTCCGACGGCAAATGCCGTTCTGATGGCTTCAGCTCCAACTCATCATAGATAAATGAATCATCAAAACCAATATTTTTTGCATCTACCTTATTATTAGCATAATATATCTTATCCAACCGAGACCAATAAATAGCTCCCAGACACATAGGGCAAGGCTCACATGAAGTATAAATCTCACACCCACTCAAATTAAACGTACCTAACTTTTTGGCAGCTTCACGAATCGCACTAACTTCAGCATGCGCTGTCGGATCGTTCGATGCAGTCACCCGGTTAGCACCTCGGGCTATAATTTCATTGTCTTTCACTATGACAGCACCAAAAGGTCCTCCCCCATTTTTCACATTGTCAATAGAGATAGCGATCGCTTCTCTCATAAAATCATCTTTTTTCATCATAGTAGTATACACATTTAGATAAAAGAAACTAAACCGATTTACTCATTACAAAAAACCGCAAAATACCCCTCTTGTTTAGAGTTTACTTAAATTTTATCTATATATAACGTTATATCTTGTAAACAAATAGTTATTAAAAATCAAAACGCTTCCTTCAATTTCTTATTTATCATTTCTATATAATCAAGTAATTCAGTACGTCCTACTTTCTTCTCCGAAGAAGTTTCAAATATTGGAGGCAATTCCTCCCAAGTCTCCATCATTCGTTCCTTATATGCTGCTATATTTTCCTTCAATCGAACCGGACCCAATTTATCTATCTTAGTAAATACCATACAAAAAGGAACTCCATTTTCTCCCAACCATTGCATAAATTCCATATCTATTTTCTGAGGCTCATGGCGGCAATCTATCAAAACAAACAAGCAGGTCATTTGCTCACGGTCCATAATATAGGTATCAATTATCCTTCTTATCTTTTCGCGGCCTTCTTTTCCCCGTTGAGCATAACCATAGCCCGGCAAATCAACCAAATACCACTCTTCATTAATTATAAAATGATTTATCAACTGTGTCTTCCCTGGCATAGACGACGTATCAGCCAGCCCTTTACGATTGGTCAACATATTAATAAGCGATGATTTCCCAACATTAGAACGACCAATAAAAGCATATTCAGGCAATCCCGTATCAGGGCACTTATTAACGTCTGTATTGCTTATTACAAATTGTGCATTTTTAATTTCCATATCGTTTTCATAGTTGTTTTATGCAAATATAAAGGATTAACACCACATAATCCTGACATTTCAAAAAAAAAGGTTATTTTTGAAGATTGAAATGACTTATAACTATGACTAAATCAAATACAATATCAACCGAGGAAATACTATCCGACTTACGATATTTACAGCTGCTATCCAATAACTTTCCAACTATCTCGGATGCATGTACCGAAATAATCAATTTGGAAGCTATTCTTAATTTGCCCAAAGGTACAGAGCATTTCCTCACTGATATACACGGTGAATATGAGGCTTTTTTGCATGTACTTAAGAATGCATCAGGGACTGTACGACGCAAAGTAGATGAAATCTTCGGCCAAACTCTACGTGAAAGTGAAAAAAAAGAACTCTGTACATTGATATATTATCCTGAACAAAAACTTGAACTTGTAAAATCTGAAGAGAATGATTTGGATGATTGGTATTTGATTACATTACATCAACTCATAAAAGTTTGTCAAAATGTCTCTTCCAAGTATACAAGGTCAAAAGTAAGAAAAGCTTTACCAACAGAATTTTCCTATATTTTGCAGGAATTGTTACATGAGTCTCAAATAGATCCCAATAAGCAAGCTTATTTTAATGTCATTATTTCCACAATCATAACAACCGGACGAGCCGATCATTTTATCATTGCCATGTGCAACTTAATACAAAGACTGACTATCGATACATTACACGTCGTTGGCGATATCTATGACCGGGGACCTGGAGCACACATTATCATGGATACTCTATGTAACTACCATAACTTCGACATACAATGGGGTAACCACGATATTTTATGGATGGGAGCTGCTGCTGGCAATACAGCATGCATGGCCAACGTACTCCGTATTGCACTAAGATATGCTAATTTAGGTACAATTGAAGACGGATATGGTATCAACTTGCTACCTTTAGCAACTTTCGCAATGGAGAGATACAAAGATGATCCCTGCAATGTTTTCATGCCCAAGATAAACGATACCACAGTGCATAATGAAAAAACGATCCGGCTCATTGCTCAAATGCATAAAGCAATAACCATAATCCAGTTTAAACTTGAAGCACAAATCATTTTGAATCATCCCGAATTCAAAATGACTGATCGTTTATTATTGAATAGGATAAATTATGAAAAAGGGTCTATATTGTTAGAAGGGAAAGAATATCCATTAAAAGACATATCTTTTCCGACAATAGATCCTCAAAATCCATTTTCTTTGACCGAAGACGAAGAAGATCTTATTTGCAAACTTCGGCACTCATTTGTCAATAGTGAAAAATTGCGCAAACATATACGATGTCTATACGCTCATGGTGGTATATATCTCGTACGAAATTCCAATTTATTATTTCATGCCTCCATTCCCCTAAATGCCGATGGAACATTTAAAGAAGTAGAAATCAGAGGGAAAAAATATAAAGGAAAATCTCTCCTTGACAAAGTAGACCAACTGATACGAACCGCTTATTTCGATGATGAAGACTCTGTTGACCGCAATTATGCTTTAGATTATACCTGGTACTTATGGTGTGGAGAAGATTCGCCCTCATTCGATAAAGATAAAATGACAACATTCGAACGTTACTTTATTGCGGACAAATCTATTTCTAAAGAAAAAAAAGGATACTATTATGAGCTCCGGAATGAAGAATCTGTATGTGATATGATTCTGAAAGAGTTCGGCATCAATGATAAACACTCCCATATCATCAATGGGCATATTCCTGTAAAAACAATAAAAGGAGAGAAACCCGTAAAAGCAGGGGGAAAGCTTCTTGTCATCGATGGAGGTTTTTCCAAAGCATATCAATCCGAAACCGGAATAGCCGGATACACTCTCATTTACCATTCCAGAGGATTACAACTGGCCCAACATGAACCATTCCAGTCTACACAAAAGGCAATCAAAGAAGGGATAGACATCATATCTACCAGCTTCATTCTTGAATTCAGTTCCCAACGAATGATGGTAAGAGATACAGATATAGGAAAAGAGCTAATAACTCAAATACAAGACTTAAAAAAATTATTAGTTGCATATCGCAACGGTTACATCAAAGAAAAATCGTAAATTAAAAACTAAAATGAGCCAGCCTTTCTCTTCCGCTTTACTTGAAAATGCTGTAAATGAATTTGCCAAACTTCCCGGTATTGGACGAAAAACAGCATTGCGTCTGGTATTACACCTGTTACGTCAAGAAGAAGAATCTGTAGAAACATTCGGAAATACAATAATACAACTCCGTAAAGAAATAAAATACTGTCAGATATGTCATAATATATCAGATAGTGATATATGTGCTCTGTGTAATGATGCAACTCGAGATGACAGTACAATTTGTGTTGTCGAAAATATTAAAGAAGTAATGGTTGTTGAAAATACCAGACAATTTAGAGGCAGATACCATGTTCTTGGAGGTGTAATATCTCCTATGGACGGAGTAGGCCCCTCTGACCTTGAAATAGATTCTTTAGTAACCCGAGTAGCTGCCGGAGGAATAAAAGAAGTTATCCTTGCACTAAGTGCAACTATGGAAGGAGATACTACTAACTTTTATATATTTCGGAAATTAGCTCCTTATGATATAAAAATATCTATCATCGCTCGAGGAGTCTCTGTTGGTGATGAATTGGAATATACCGATGAGGTAACTTTAGGACGTTCTATTGTAAATCGACTTCCATTCAACGAAACATTTAAAAGTTAACAATTGATAAAGCATTAAGCATCAATGAAATACCTTTCCGAAACAAATATTCACTTAAGAGCTTTGGAACCAGAGGATCTCGATATTCTTTACCACAGTGAAAATGATTCTTCTCTCTGGCAATACGGCAGCACATTAGTGCCCTATTCCCGATTTACTTTACGTGAATATTTACAAAACGGACAAAATGATATATATCAAACCCGCCAACTCAGGCTCATGATTACATGTAACAAAGATAAAAAAACTGTTGGGACAATAGACCTTTTTGACTTTGATCCTCACCACCGCAGGGCTGCAATCGGAATTCTTATTTTTCCCGGGGAGCAAAATAAAGGATTCGGGACTGAGGCACTTAATCTTCTTTCTGAATATACTTTTGAATTTCTTCATTTGCATCAGCTATATGCCCATATTCCCCAAAACAACACATACAGCCTCAAACTATTTTCTCATTGTGGATTTACTCAATGCGGATATCTACATGAATGGATTCAAAAAAATGCATTCCAATATGAGGATGTCATTCTAATGCAAAAAATTGAACCCCAAATCTCAATTAATTCAAATAAGGAAGCTTAGGGTAATTGAGCCATGTCCGATATTCATCCCCCAAACCTTCAACAGCCATCCGCCAAAACAAATCCCCCTCTTGAGAAATACATTGCTCAACAAAATAATTATTGTTTACAGCCCATACACGCTCTTCTATTTCTTCTGAAAGTTGACCGGGAGACCAACCACTATAACCAATAAAAAATTTAATGTTATGCTCTATATTATTACCACTTCTTAAATAAGAGACTATAACATCAAAGTCTCCTCCGATATAAAGACCTTCTCCAACTTCTATTGCATTAGGAATCAAATGCCCTAATGTATGTAAATAATACAATCTGTCTCCCGACATAGGTCCCCCGCAAAAGACTGGTATTTCAGTTAATTCTTCCAATCCTTCAACCAGACGGTTTAAAACG
The DNA here is from genome assembly GCF_015097275.1 of Coprobacter secundus subsp. similis. GTDB lineage: Bacteria > Bacteroidota > Bacteroidia > Bacteroidales > Coprobacteraceae > Coprobacter > Coprobacter secundus. The sequence goes on along the minus strand of NZ_AP023322.1, from coordinate 3,622,423 downwards.
AGTCCTGAGGGCTTATTCAAAACGAGTCCCATTGTTCCTTCAGTATTATGCTCAATCAGAAATATAACCGAACGCTGAAAGTACGAATCCGTCAATAACGGCTCAGACACCAACAAACATCCCCGCGCAGGCTTTATACTGCTACAAGGTGTCCTAAATAATCCGGACTCTAACTTCATTTTTTATTTTGTATTGATTATGAAAATAAAAATACAAAATCGTTTTGATATTTACAATAGTTCCTACATTTTTTTCATTTTCTCATTTTTTTATTTAAACAAATAAATATCAATATAACACTCACTAAAATACAAAGAGGAAGGCAAAATCTTCCTCTCATATATCTAAAAGGCTATTTTTGAAAAATGATTAAATAAATCCTATTACATACAGCCGAAAAAGAAGATGATAACACAAGAAAACAGATTTATCTTTTTGTCTAAAAAACAATCTGTTTATATTTGCAAAAATATCATCTCTTTACTTTTATGAGAAAGCATTCGTTTTTAATATTACCGGCTTTTATCCTTTTTTTAAACATAAGTTTTTCTTGTGGAGAATCATTTGACGAAAAAGAGCCCGAAATTATAGATTTACAAAATATAGAAATTTATAATCTCAATAATGCCGGGGAAGAACCTGTCATCGTTGAAGATAACACTCCAATACCCCAAGAAGCATATGCCATACGTATAAGGCCCATTCCTCAACAAAAACTTTCAGAAAATGGATATTATCAATTATATGATAAAATAACTCGCATAGAAGTTATAGATATTTCCAACAATGTTGATATTTCTGAATATTTTCGTATTATACCCAACCAGTATAGTAGCGGAAATACAGAACTATCAGAGTATAATGTCTATATTTTTAATGGATACCCTGCGGATATAGATATTGCATTATTAACTTTTCTTAAAGCCGGTGAACAAAGATTTGCCATATCACTTATTCTCGAAAGTGGACGCAAATTATCCGCAGTAACCCCCATAACCACCTTATACTAAACATTATGCATATATATCATCATTCTAAATACACCGTTTGTTTACTTCTTATACTTTTCACCCCAAGAATTTATGCACAAGAAAATACATCGAAACAACTTACCCCTCCCCGAGTCCTCCTCGATTTTAATGTCGGAAGCTGTATATACCTCTCCGATTTCAGTTCTGGAAATATTTCTGATTGTTTAATCGGTGACAAAAAATCTTCTTTATCAACCCAATTACAGCTTACTTATTTTTTTAAAAGGGAATGGGGTATATTCGCAGGCTTGGGATTTACTTTCGGAAGTGGTTTCGATACAGAAAACTCAAATATGCTACAAACTGTATCTGTGCCATTCAAACAAAATTATTATATAACATCTAACTTGTATAATGAACGTGATAACATAGCTGAACCATACTTACAAGTCGGCTTTTGTTATCGTATCTCAAAAGGGAACTGGTTATTCTCTCCTCGCATTGCTGCTGGCATTACGACCATCAATATGTCACGCATTCTTCTTGATTTAAAAGGTATCGGTAACAACCAAATGGAGGAAGTCCAATATTTAATAAAACCAGGTACTTATACCCCCTCAAGAGATATGGGCTATATAAGTCCAGGTATAGATATCAGCTACCGCATTGGCAAAATCTATTTGACTCTTGATATCAATTACCAACTGTTTCCTGGAAAATATCCTATATGGTATGGCCGTACTAACCGATACACCAATCAACTAATTGAAGAAAAAATGTTTTCGAACAATCATATTTCAGGTCGATTAATGGGTCAAATTGGTTTTGGAATACCTCTAAAATCGCAATAAAAGGCATTTGTACTTAGTACAGATGCCTTTTATAAATTTCTTCATATTCCTCTTTATTTTATCTCTTTCAAACGGATTATCATACTGGAATATTCTCTGTCCAGTGGTATATCAATGCCTTCTTCCATTAAATATTTACCGCTTACTACATTCCCATGTTGCCGTAAATTAGTATTCACCTGATTTATTTCTTCCAATTTATACTTTTTCCCAGGATTCAGACCTGCCATGCGAAAACGGGGAATGAATTGATTCCGAAAATGTTCAAGCTTGTACGCAAAAAATACGCTCTCACTTTTATCCGGAGTTACATACATCAAAGACGAAACACCTTTTTTATCATATGGAGAAATCAAACGATACAGATCCCCTTGTTGTACAAGCGGGCGTATTTCTTTATATGTTGTAATTGCTTTTCGGGCAAACTCATATTCTTCTGGAGTCATATCTTTAGGTTGCATTTCCATCCCCAAACGAGCAGACATCGCAACATCAAATCTAAATTTTAATGGAGTGACCCTCCCAGTTTGATGATTGCGCCCTGCACTAACATGAGATGCCATTGTAGAAGCTGGAAAAAAATGGGATATCCCCCACTGCATATATATGCGCTGTAATGCATCGGTGTTATCACTCACCCAAAACTCGTCAAAATATGGGAGCAAACCATAATTTGCACGTCCTCCCCCACTTGCACAAGCCTGCATTACTAAATCGGGATATTTTTTTTGAATACGCTTCAAAACATTAATCAATCCTCTATGAAAATCTATATACAAATGTGATTGCTTATCCATAGGTAAATAATATGAACCATAATTGGCCAAAGTCATATTAGCATCCCACTTAATATAAGCAATATCCGGGTTTTCTGTCATTAAATTATCGACAACGCCAAAAACAAAATCTTGAACTTCTGGATTTGATAAATCAAGGACTAATTGTGCTCCTCCCCGACCTTTTTCTGGAATTCTGTTTTTCTGGCAAATAATCCAATCTGGATGTTTTTCATATAATTCACTGATATCATCAACCATTTCGGGTTCTATCCAAATACCAAATTTTATATGGTTATCCCGAGCAGATTTTACTAAACTGGCAATTCCATTAGGAAGCTTTTTCTTACACACAATCCAATCTCCTAAACTTGTTGAATCATTATCACGCGGATATTTCTCACCAAACCAGCCATCATCCATAACGAACAATTCTCCACCAAGGCCAGATATATCTTTTATCATTTGTTCCATCACCGGTTGATTGATACCAAAATAAACTCCTTCCCAACTGTTCAATAAAATATCTCGTAGCTGATTACCATGTGACACCTTATAATCTCGTGCCCAACGGTGGAAATTACGACTTACACCACCTTTTCCTTCCATACTATATGTAAGAACCAATTCTGGCGTTATAAATACTTCTTTAGGCATAAGTATATAGTGAGATGCTTCTTCATTAATTCCTCCAAAAATACGTGTATTTCGATTATGATCTATATCAAATTTTAAAGCATAATTACCACTCCATGCCAACGTTGCCCCCAATACAGTCCCGGTATTTTCTTCCGGAGATTTTCCGATGGACAACATGAATGACGGGTTGTCAGTCTGGGCATTTCTAACTCCGTCTTTATTCTTTATTACTTTCATTCCCGGTAATAGCAACTCTTCATCTAAATAAGATTCAGAAGCCCAGTTTCCATGCAGATGTGAAAGCCAATGTTCGCCTTGACGTATTGGAATATATCCAGATGCGAATTTATAAAGGATTACAGGTTTCTTTTCTTGATGAGAAATTTCCGTCCATGTTTCTATTACATCCACATTTTTGTACGCTTGATAACAAACTTTCACCCGAAACGGATACACTGGATCATATAACACAAATTTCCAAGTGTTAGAAATTACATCGGAACTTTTTTCCACTCTGTCAAACAATAATTCCAATGACATGTTCCCATCGCAATGGGTTACTTGTATAGCTGGTTCTGTAACACAATTTATACCAAACGCCGGATACACCGGCTCTCTCATTTCTGTTCCACTATTATAAACATCTTTTTCTGAATCAATATAGCTGCCATAATACTGAAAATACAACTTTTCACCTTTATTACCAGAAAGTAATAAAGACGTTTGCGGAGTAGAAATCAAATAATCTTCTGCTTTTACCGGTAAAGATAGAAACAAACTTATCACCGATAATAAAAAAAAATAATGTTTCATGATGGTATTTAATTTTTAGAATTATATCTTGCTTTAGAACTATATCATTCTTTGCCAATAGCTCTTAATATGGCTTGTCCCCAATACTCAGCCAAACGAGACCCACCCTTATCATTCGGATGCAAATAAAAAACTCCAGCATTTCCATCTTCAGCAACCATGTCTGTCTGATAATATTCTTTAAAATACTTATATGCTTCGGTATCTCCAGTTTTTACCTGTCCCGGAAATATCTGCGCATACTCTCCAACTAATCGTCTTAATTCCGGTATATATTCCAACAATCGTTTTTGTCCAGCAACTAAATACATTGCTCCATTATAAGTATTAGGACTATACCAAAGGGGGTCATTTAAAACAATAACTGCTTTGGGATAAAGATCCAATAATTTATTTATTATTTTCCTCATATTTTCACGATATTGCTCAGCTTCGACCGGAGCCCCCTTAGGTCCGCTTATTGCACTATCATTCCCCCCTAGCATAATAGAGAATAATAAAATTCCCTTATTTTTAGCCAATTTGTCTGCCTCTATTTTCATCCAAGGAAACAGGTTGTTTGTTTCTGGAAGAAAATCTACTGTGGTACAACCACTTCGACCTGCATTGAAAAAAGAAATTTTTTCTACATCCAATTGTGTTTCAAGCCAATTAACACATTTGACAGGAGGAGCCTGTTTTTCTGGATTTTCTAACAAAACACCTTGTGTAATACTATTTCCAATAAATACTATATTGAGTTCTTTCCCCTCATTATCACTCCATAATGTTAAACTAAAAAATGACAAACAAAGAATCAATGTCATACGGATAAAATAAAATCGTGTCTTCATTGTTATTGGCTTTTATCTTTTCAAATTTCTAACTACTTTTTCAAATCATATATAACTAATTTCCATTATCTTCTCTTTAACAGTGTAAATATAAATAATTCTTTACTTTTCAACCTCTCTTTTATTGATATAAAATAAAAATCTTTTAAATATTCCATACCAAGCCCCTAATATGCTTAAAAATAGCCGAAATAATTTATTGCACTTTAAATCGATATTTACCACTATAAACTTTATAAGATATTACTAATAATCAAAACATTTTTCCCCACGACATTAAACAACAGCCCTGCCTTTACACTACTTTTATAAGAAAAGCCGTCTTTTCCAAAATACCATAATAAAACTGCTATCCGATTATTTTCTTTTTTTAAATAATGGGAAATGTCCACAACATCATAATACGAATCTTTAAGATTTGATCCCCTTTTCAATCCTCCTTCAAAAACGACCAAGTCTCCATTAATCCACAGCCAATATTTACTATCAACTGCTATTTGTGCAAATAATGTATCCGGTACGGATTTTAAATAAGCCTCTTTTTAAAGGCAATCCATGTATTCTGATTATCGACACCTGTTTCCAGAGACGTAATCCAGCTAGCTAAAATTTGTCTGATTACTTCAACTGAAAAAAAAGAAAATCCAGGGAAAAACAGTATATACTTTCTCTTGATATTACTGCTTATAAGCCCGAAAACAAATCGTACCACACCTTACCTCTGCCTAAAGACAGACAATAATAATACGATTTAAAATCAAAAACGATAATTGAATCCGAAACTCAATAACTCCTTAAATTGCAAATACGTATCTTTATCTTTCTTAGGCTGCCTGTCATCATATCTCATATGCAAAAACAACCGAGTAGAAAAAAAACGATTCAAAATAAAATCAAAACTATTTTCAAAATCTATCTGAATACGGTCATAATTGGTAAAATAGAAGAATCGGGAATTCCAAAGCATATTACGAATAAACTCCCATTTCACTGTCATCTCAACAGAAGAACCATACTGACTAAGAGATTTTCCTTCTGTAATACTAAAACTTGCAGGGTCTATACTTTTATCATTCAATACAAACCGGAGATTATACGAAAGTGGAGACAATATCGCAGACAATTCTAATTTCCGTTTATCATTTTTATACTGATACGACATACCTATACCTAAATTAAGCTCACCAGGAGAAAAGAATTCAGCTTGTTTATCATTTGAATTTGCCTTAAAATTATTTAATAGCTGAGTCTTAAAATATAACGATGCTGTATAATACCATTTGTTATACGCTTTCACTCCAAATTTAGAATTAATTTGAAAAAGATCTTCACTCACCCTTATTGTATGTACTGTATCGTCCTGAGCACTACTCAAATTCAATTTCCATTGAATTGTATTCTCAAAAATTATTTTTTTATAATCATCGTACTTCAAATTATAGACCTGATTACTTACCAAATTTAAATTACTTTCCCCTCCTTGATACCAATTTTCAGAGATATGTACCTGCGAAAACTGGATAGAACTCTGAAAACCCGAAATCCAATGTTTCAATTTTACTGTCCCCGTATTTATATTTCTGACCTTTTCTATCTTCGGAGATTCCAAGGTTATCAGATTTCTCAACGGATTCATTTTCAATTGTTCCACTTCAGGAATATCAGGCAGATTCTCATCATTATATTTTATCAAATCTGGATGATTAACGATAAAATCCAATTGAGCTATATTGCCCAACGTTTCAAAATTTTCTGCAGATTTCAACCAATCTATACTATTTCCCAAAGATAATCCATAATTCATTTTCTTGCCCTTAACAAGATGTATAGTCGGAATCTTAACATCCTGATATTTAGAAAATATAATAGGCATAAATATTGGATTTATAGGTATTGTATCGGTATATATCATCAAGGAATCATAATCAACAACCATTTGTAATGCCCGTTCAACTTCGGGTGAAAATCTTGTAGTATCTGGTTCTATAAGACGCAATAGATAACTATTCAATATACTATCATTCACCGGAGGAGTTACAGATTTCTTCAATTGCTTTTTCGTTTTACGAAGAGTATCTACACGCACAATAGTATCTTGCGGTTCAATTTTCTCTTGATAAATTAAAGAATCTACTACCACCCGCTGTATTTCAGGTATCGTGTCCGTCTGTGCAAAAGCCATAGAAAACCTACACACAATAATAGAAATAAATAAGATCACTACAAAAAAACACTTTCTCTTCTTCATATTTTTTCACTCTGGTTATGCAAAGATAATTAAAAATAAATAACTTAATTCCCTTCAAAAGATATTACAAACAATATAATTCAATTTTTACAGGAAAATATACAAGTGTTAATTGATAATTAATCTAAGAGGAATCTCCTAAAATTCTGAATATTTTTTCATACTTTTGCAGTTTAAAAAATAATACACACGTAATTAATGTATTAAATTATATATCATTGTGGATACAAAGTATATTTTTGTCACAGGCGGTGTGGTGTCATCTTTAGGAAAAGGTATTATTTCCGCATCACTGGCCAAATTGCTCCAAGCTAGAGGATATCATGTTACTATTCAAAAATTTGATCCTTACATCAATATTGACCCCGGCACACTTAACCCATATGAGCACGGCGAGTGCTATGTGACAGTCGACGGTCATGAAGCGGATCTTGATTTAGGTCACTACGAACGTTTTACTAATACACGTACAACCCGGGCTAACAATATTACTACCGGTCGTATCTATCAAAATGTAATTGATAAAGAACGTCGAGGTGATTATTTAGGAAAAACAGTCCAAATTATCCCACATATTACTGACGAAATAAAGAGAAATGTAAAATTATTAGGCAGTAAAAATGAATATGATTTTGTCATTACTGAGATAGGTGGAACTGTCGGTGACATAGAATCATTGCCTTTTCTCGAAAGTGTACGTCAATTACGATGGGAACTGGGGAAAAACTGCCTTTGTATCCATCTAACTTATGTCCCATTTATTGCTGCAGCAAAAGAAGTAAAAACCAAACCAACTCAACACTCAGTCAAACAATTACAAGAAGTCGGAATACAACCTGATATACTGGTTCTACGCACAGAACATGAGCTCAGTACCGACATCCGCCGAAAAGTAGCTTTATTTTGTAATGTAGAGCCTTCAGCTGTAATACAATCTATTGATGTACCGTCGATTTATGAAGTTCCACTGAAGATGCAACAACAAAAATTGGATGAGATCGTATTGCAAAAAACAGGTATGCCTATAAAGTCAACGCCAGAACTAAAACCGTGGAAAGAATTCTTGGCACGCATGAAAAATGCAACAGAAAGTGTGCGCATTGGCCTAGTAGGTAAATATGTCGAACTTCCTGATGCTTACAAATCTATAAATGAAGCACTTTTCCAAGCTGCAACATATAACGATCGGAAACTCGATTTAAAACTGATACATTCAGAAAAAATAAGCAAAGACAACGTTGAGGAAATACTTGCCCCAATGGATGGAATTATTATTGCTCCAGGATTTGGACAAAGAGGTATCGAAGGCAAATTCATAGCTCTTAAATATGCCAGAGAACATGATGTTCCGACTTTTGGAATCTGCTTGGGTATGCAATGTATGGTTATTGAATTCGCTAGAGATGTATTAGGATACACCGATGCCAACTCTACTGAAATGGAAGTAAGTACCAGCCATAATGTTATTGATCTTATGGAAAGCCAAAAAAGCATCTCAAATATGGGAGGAACTATGCGACTGGGAGAATACGACTGTATCTTACAAGAGGGTTCTAAAGCGGCAAAGGCGTACAATAGTACCCACATAAAAGAACGTCATCGCCATCGTTTCGAATTCAACAGTGATTACCGTGATGAATTTGAAAAAGCGGGAATGAAATGTGTCGGAGAAAATCCAGATACACATTTAGTTGAAGTCGTAGAAATACCCAATCTGAAATGGTTTGTCGGAGTACAATATCACCCAGAATACAATAGTACCGTACTAAAACCCAATCCGCTATTTGTCGACTTTATCAAAGCTGCTATCGAAAACAAAAAGAAATAAAAACGGAATTAAAGATTTAAACGAAAAATATGGATAAAAACACAATTATTGGTTTTATTCTCATTGGACTTTTGTTGTTTGGATACTCATGGATGAGCCGTCCAAGCCAAGAACAATTGGAACAGCAAAAAGCAATACAACGCTACAATGACTCTATCATGCAAGTCGAAAATGCCAAACTTTCGGCTGCACAAAATTCCCAATTTGCAAAAGACTCTCTATCAAATTCTAAAACTGACTCTTCGACATTGATAATAAATGAAGATTCGTTGCATCAACAACAACTTCAAGAAACATATGGTATTTTTTCCCGCTTTGCAGAAGGTCAAGAAAAAAAGCTAAAACTGAAAAATGAATACATTACACTTACTTTTGATAATAAAGGAGGTGTAATAAAAGAAGCCATTCTAAATAATTACAAAACATATGACTCTCTACCCCTGACTCTCTTCAATGGGGAAGAAAACAATTACGGTTTCATCTTCAAAGCTGGAGGGCGTATTGTAAAAACATCAGACCTTTATTTCGAACCTATAAAGTCTGCCGATGGCAATTCAATAGCCATGCGTTTGAATTTTGGGAATAATCGATTCTTTGAGATAGCATATACTCTTGAACCCCAAAGTTATATGGTAAAAATGGACATTCATCAAAAAGGAATGGATAAAATATTACCTCTAAATACAACTAATTTAGATATGTATTGGGAGCAAACTATGAGACGCCAAGAAAAAGGCCGCATGTTTGAAGAGAGAAACAGTGCTTTATATTATAAGTTTGTCGGCTCTGATGTAGATAATCTCAGTGAGTCAAAAGATGAACAGGAAAATATTAGTGTTGGAATAAAATGGTTCGGGTATAAAAACCAATTTTTTTCAACAGCAATCATTGCTGATAGTAAATTTAATGGTGGTCTAATAAAATCAAATATCGAACATTCCGATAAATATCTAAAACAATTCAGTACTGAAACAACTTTTGATTACAATCCTGCATCTGAAAAAGTTTCTGGATTCCGTATATTTATGGGGCCTAATTTATATCCTCTGCTTCATAGCTATGACAAGAAAGTCCCATCAAATGAACAACTCGATTTAGACAAATTGGTTCCACTTGGATATAAATTCTTCCGTTGGATAAATACATGGTTCATTATACCTATGTTCACCTTCTTTGGTAAATTTATTGATAATTATGGTATTATTATCCTTTTAATGACAATTGTCATCAAAATATTTTTGGCTCCATTAACATTTAAATCATACATGTCAACAGCTCGTATGCGCGTATTACGTCCTCAAATAGAAGAAATAAATGCTAAATACCCGGGGCAAGACAAAGCGATGGAACGTCAACGGGCAACAATGGATCTATATAGCAAAGCTGGAATCAATCCAATGAGTGGATGCCTCCCTATGTTATTACAAATGCCCATTTTATTAGCGATGTTTGCATTCTTCCCGTCATCCATTGAATTAAGGCAACAGTCTTTCCTTTGGGCCGACGACTTATCCTCATATGATGCGATATTCAGCTGGGATGCTTATATCCCCATCATTACTCCATATTTCGGCAATCACATAAGTCTATTCTGTTTATTAATGACTATAACGAACATTTTATATACCAAAATAAATATGGATAGTACAGCTGGGCAACAACAAATGCCTGGCATGAAAATGATGATGTATCTCATGCCTTTGATGTTCTTATTTATTTTCAATAATTATGCATCAGGATTGAGCTATTACTATTTTGTCTCTTTATTAATTACCATAATACAAACTTATGTATTTCGTAAGTGTATTAATGAAGAAAAGGTATTGGCCAAATTGAAAGAAAATCAGAAAAAACCACGCAAAAAATCAGGATTCATGGCCCGATTAGAAGAAGCTCAGCGGCAACAAGAAGCTGCATTACGGCAACAACGAAAAAACCGTAGATAAAAAGAATTATATTTCCCATTGACGGGGCATCTCTTTTTAGAAATGCCCCGTTTATGCTAAAAATAAAAACAACATGAAGAAAAGTTTTCGTAATATGTCATTACTAAAAATAATAGGAATCGTAATATGCCTATTATATATCTTTCCTTCATACTCATATCACCACGGGAAATACTGGAATAATATAAAACTCGAAGGAAATCGTGCCGAACGTCATGAAAAAGCAGAGAACATATTCCTTGACTTTGCTAAGATGCTACAACAATTGCCTCTTGACTCAGGAAAAATACAAATACAACTAATGTTTAATGACTGGAACCGTAACAACAAGCACGATATAAACTTGCTAAGTAGTTTGTGTGAAGATATTTTAGGAGACCCGGATTCACCTTTTTACAACGACGAACTTTATATCACATCATTAGAAGAAACATTAAAATCCGAAACATTAAAAGATGATGAAAAAATACGCCCACAGATCTTACTCGAAACTGCATTAAAAAACCGGGTAGGAAGTCCAGCCCAAGATTTTCCCATTTACAAACGAAATGGAGAAAGAATATCTTTATATTCAATAGAAAGTCCCTATCTTATCCTTTTTTTTAATGATCCAGACTGTAATAGTTGTGAAAAAGCCAAAACAATATTATCAGCAGATACAACACTAAGCTCTATGCTTAGCCAAAAGATGGTAGTAATTTTAGGAGTATATCCTTTTGGAGATATGGAATTATGGAAATCCCAAAAACTATATTTCCCTGAATCATGGATCGACGGATGTGATGAAAAACAACTGATAATGGAGAACTCATGGTATGACTTACGGACATCCCCGACATTATTTCTTTTGGACAAAAATAAGAAAGTAATTATAAAAAACGGTAGCCCCGAAAATATCATCTCATATCTAAAAAACATATACCAAAAAATTTAAATTTAGAAAACTTTGCAATTTTAGATATTTATAAAGGCAATATTTGAAATGCTAATAAATTTAAAATTTCGTATATAAAGATAATTTATTCTGTTTTTTATTACTAAAAATAAAGAATTAAGGATGATATGTATATGAAATAAACGCATTTATAATTATGTTTGTAATCTTAGAAAACCAAGCAGATGAAAGAAGCCTATTTAGAGATAGCTATCATTGCAGCCCTAAAAGCAGGAAATGATATTTTAAAGATATACAATGATCCTCAGTCAGATTTCGAAATCGAACGAAAAGCAGATAACTCTCCTTTAACGATTGCCGATAAGACTGCACACAAAACGATTATATCTTATCTGAATCAAACTCCATTCCCAATATTGAGCGAAGAAGGACAAAATATTCCCTATCAAGAACGAAAAAACTGGGAAACCTTATGGATTGTAGACCCTCTTGACGGTACAAAAGAATTCATCAAACGTAATGGAGAATTTACTGTCAATATTGCACTAATCAACAAGGGAGTCCCAATATTGGGAGTTATATATATTCCCGTGAAAAAAAGTCTCTATTTCTCAACAGAGACAATCGGGTCCTATAAAATTACAGACATCGAATACAAAGAAACTGTTGATTGGTCTTCTATCCGTACCCAAGGGAAAAAACTTCCTTTTTTAAAAAAACATAAAAATACAATTATTGTAGCATCTCGATCTCATCTAAGCACTGAAACAGAGTCATTTATCGAGAATATTAAAAAGCAAAACAAAAATATAGAAATAATATCTAGTGGGAGTTCTATAAAAATATGCCTGGTAGCAGAAGGGACAGCTGATATATATCCGCGTTTTGCTCCAACAATGGAATGGGATACTGCTGCAGGACACGCAATTGCCAAAGGTGCTGGAAAAGAAATATATCAAGCAGGAGAAAATGTTCCTCTAATATATAACAAGGAAAACTTGTTGAATCCATGGTTTATCGTCGAACAAAATAGAATTAAAATATAATATCATGACATTTGAAATAATATTCACCTTAATATTAATTGCTGGAATGATTACCGCATTAATTTATGATTTAATGCGGCCAGGAATGGTATTATTTTCAGTTGTCATTCTGTTTCTTTGTGCAGGGATACTATCTCCTAAAGAACTTCTCGAAGGTTTCAGCAATAAAGGGATGATTACTGTTGCAATGCTATTCCTTGTCAGCGAAGGAATAAGACAAACTGGAGCGATAAGTCAATTAATAAAAAAACTATTGCCTGAGAAAAAAACAACTGTAACAAAAAGTCAATTACGAATGTTACCAGCAATAGCAGGTATTTCTGCATTTCTGAATAATACACCCGTCGTCGTTATATTCGCTCCAATTATAAAAAGATGGGCAAACAAAGTAAATCTGCCAGCTACACGTTTCCTTATACCCCTATCTTACGCTACCATATTAGGTGGCTTATGCACTTTAATCGGAACATCTACCAATCTGGTTGTTCATGGTATGATTCTCGAAACCGGCCGTTCAGGATTTTCCATGTTTGAATTAGGTAAAGTCGGTATATTTATAGCTATAGCAGGAATTACATATATCCTATGTTTCTCAAATAAACTACTACCTGCAAAACGCCCTGATGTTGTAAATGAGGAAGAAGAAGAGACTCCTGCAGAAGAACTACATCGAGTAGAAGCAGTTATTGGTCCCCGATTTCCCGGTATAAAGAAAACGGTAAAAGAATTTGGATTTGAACGACACTACGGAGCTACAGTTAAAGAAATAAAGCGAAGCGGTCAGAGTATCTCTAAAAACTTAGATAATGAGATTTTTAGGGAAGGTGATACACTCGTTTTGATGGCAAACGAGAACTTTATTCCCACCTGGGGAGAATCATCAGTCTTCCTCATGTTAGCAAATGGAAAAGAGCATGAAGAAGACGAAAAACAACGAAAGAAGCGCTGGTTAGCTCTCACTCTTTTAATTATAATGATTATAGGAGCGACCATCGGAGAACTCCCAAGTATGAAAAACATAATTCCCGGAGTTCAACTCGATATGTTTTTCTTTGTATCCATTACTACTATTATCATGGCGTGGACCAAACTTTTTCCACCCAAAAAATATACCAAATATATATCTTGGGATATATTAATTACAATAGCTTGTGCTTTTGCAATTAGTAAAGCTATGGAGAATTCCGGATTTGCAGATTTACTGGCATCTAAAATTATCTCTATGGCTGACAGCCTTGGGCCTCACGCTCTATTAGCTATTATATTTATTATCACAAATTTATTCACTGAGGTAATCACCAATAATGCAGCGGCAGCATTAGCATTTCCGATAGCATTGTCTGTAGCAACACAGTTAAATGTCAATCCTACACCTTTCTTCGTCGTAATTTGTATGGCAGCATCAGCAAGTTTCTCTACACCGATAGGTTACCAAACAAACTTAATTGTACAAGGTATCGGAAATTATAAATTTACAGATTTTGTCAGATTCGGATTACCCCTTAATTTTATAACATTTATATTATCAGTATTCTTAGTTCCCCTATTCTGGGAATTTTAAAAAAAGATATGGAAACAAAAAATAATATATATCCGATTTTCGATCGAATGTTACAACGCTCAGACAAAGAGAAGTTGCTTAAACAACGAAGTATCATGATATGGTTTACCGGACTATCAGGTTCGGGCAAGAGTACCATCGCCATCGCTCTCGAACGCGAATTACACAAAAGAGGATTATTATGTCGTATCCTTGACGGAGATAATATCCGTTCAGGTATAAATAACAATTTAGGATTTTCTCCAGAGGACAGAATCGAAAATATTAGACGTATTGCAGAGGTAAGCAAATTATTCGTAGATAGCGGAATTATAACAATAGCTGCATTTATCAGTCCAAGTAATAGTATCAGAAAAATGGCTGCCGATATTATAGGAAAAGACGATTTTTTAGAAATATTTGTAGATACACCTCTTGCCATTTGTGAACAACGAGATGTCAAAGGTCTATATGCTAAAGCCCGGAAAGGAGAGATAAAAAATTTCACTGGAATATCTGCTCCATTTGAAGCCCCAGAATGCCCAGCTTTAACACTAGATACTTCTGTTTTATCTATTGAAGAATCTATAAAACTACTCTTAGAGCTCATATTGCCTAAAATAAAATTAAATGAATAAATAAGATAATAATTAAAATATATATAAGAATGGCAGAAAACTATAAATTAAGCCACCTACAGGAACTAGAGGCGGAATCGATACACATTATACGTGAAGTTGCCGCTGAATTTGAAAATCCTGTTATGCTTTATTCTATCGGAAAAGATTCGTCCGTTATGGTGCGCTTAGCCGAAAAAGCATTTGCTCCAGGAAAAGTACCGTTTCCTTTAATGCATATCGACAGTAAATGGAAATTCAAAGAAATGATTCAATTTAGAGATGAATATGCAAAAAAATACGGTTGGAATCTTATCGTAGAATCAAATATGGAAGCTTTCAAAGCTGGAGTAGGCCCATTTACACACGGCAGTAAAGTTCACACTGATTTGATGAAAACCCAAGCACTATTACACGCATTAGACAAATACAAGTTCGATGCAGCATTTGGCGGTGCTCGCCGAGACGAAGAAAAAAGCCGTGCCAAAGAACGTATATATTCTTTTCGAGATAAATTCCATCAATGGGATCCTAAAAATCAACGCCCCGAATTATGGGATATATACAATGGACGTGTTCACAAAGGAGAAAGTATACGTGTATTCCCCTTATCAAACTGGACAGAACTCGATATCTGGCAATATATCCGCCTCGAAAATATTCCTATTGTTCCTCTCTACTTTGCTAAAGAAAGGCCTATTGTAAATATCGACGGAAATCTAATAATGGTTGATGATGACCGAATGCCTGAAGAATATCGTAAAAAAGCAAAAAATATGATGGTACGTTTTCGCACCCTAGGCTGTTATCCACTAACCGGGGCTATAGAAAGTACTGCTGATACAATTGAGAAAATTGTAGAAGAAATGATGACAACTACAAAATCTGAACGAACTACCCGTGTAATTGATTTTGATCAAGAAGCCAGTATGGAACAGAAAAAACGGGAAGGTTACTTTTAATATATTGAACGACTATGGCAGACAAACTTAATATAAAAGAATTCCTCGATAAAGATGAACAGAAAGATTTACTTCGGTTTCTTACTGCAGGTTCTGTTGACGATGGTAAATCTACTCTTATCGGGCGCTTATTATTTGACAGCAAAAAAATATATGAAGACCAGCTCGACGCTCTTGAACGAGATAGTAAACGAATGGGAAATGCCGGAGAGCATATAGATTATGCTCTTTTGCTTGACGGCTTAAAAGCAGAGCGAGAACAAGGAATTACTATTGATGTAGCCTATCGGTACTTTTCTACTAATAACAGAAAATTTATCATTGCTGATACTCCGGGACACGAACAATACACACGAAATATGATTACCGGAGGTTCGACCGCAAACTTGGCAATTATATTGGTTGACGCGCGTACAGGCGTCATCACACAGACTCGCCGTCATACTTATCTGGTATCTTTACTCGGTATCAAACATGTCGTTTTAGCTGTCAATAAAATGGACTTAATACATTTCGATGAAAAACGATTCAATGATATTGTTACTGAATATAAGAATTTTATTACACCTTTAGGAATAAGTGACGTCACTTGTATCCCCCTATCTGCCCTTGATGGAGACAATGTTGTAGAAAAATCGGACAGAACACCATGGTATACAGGTCAGGCATTACTCGATTATTTAGAAACCGTCCCCATTGATCAAGATCGCAATTTCTCAGATTTTAGATATCCTGTTCAGTACGTTCTCCGCCCAAATCTTGACTTTCGAGGATTTAGTGGAAAAATAGCTTCTGGAATTGTTAGAAAAGGTGATGAAATTATAGCCCTTCCTTCAGGGAAAAAATCTCGTATTAAAAGCATTGTTACTTATGATGGAGAATTAGAATATGCTTTCCCTCCTCAATGCATCACAATCACCCTCGAAGATGAAATAGATGTTTCTCGAGGAGAAATGTTGGTACATCCCGACAATCTACCGATGATAGATCGAAATTTCGAGGCTATGCTAGTCTGGATGGACGAGGAAGATATGGATACTAACAAACAATTCTTCATCAAACAAACCACAAACGTAACACGTGCTCGAATCGACAAAATCAAATACAAGGTAAATATCAACACAATGGAACAATCTCCTTCTGAAAAACTTGTATTAAATGAAATAGGAAAAGTTGTTATTACTACAGGCAAAGAGATATTCTTTGACTCATACGAGAAAAATAAACATACTGGTGCATTTATCCTGATTGACCCGATTACCAACAACACAAGTGCTGTAGGTATGATTATTAATCGGGTCGATGCCAAAGATATGAGTATTGAAGAAAGTTTTGCAACATTAGACCTCCCGCAATTGGGTATAGGGCAAGAACACTACAATGCGATAATCAAAATTTGTAAAGAATTGGAAAGACAAGGAATTCCAGTAAAATGTATCACTGAAAAGAAATAAAATGGGACTACTTCAATTTGATAAACTACCCATTAATACTTTAGTGGGGGCTGACTGGAAAACGTTCAAGGCTATCACCGAGGGGCGAACAATAGACAAAAATTTTCAGCAAAAATTCCGATTGACAAAAGCTGTATGCCGGTTATTGAGTTCACTTACTCCGTTAGAAGAAAAAAAGTATAAAAAGATATTAGCAGACAAATCACTCGAAATGGATCCCGTCTTCATTCTGGGTCATTGGAGAAGTGGTACAACCTTTGTTCACAATGTATTTTCTTGCGATAAACATTTTGGTTATAACACGACTTATCAAACTGTTTTTCCACATCTGATGCTTTGGGGACAAAGTTTTTTCAAGAAGAATATGGCTTTCCTCATGCCAGACAAACGACCTACAGATAATATGGAGTTAAAAGTAGACCTTCCTCAAGAAGAAGAGTTTGCCTTGGCCAATATGATGCCATATACCTTTTACAATTTTTGGTTTCTGCCTAAACATACAATGGAGTATTGCGACAAATATTTATTGTTCAATAATATTACCGAAGAAGAAAAAAAAGTATTTAAAGAAACATTTCTAAAACTAATAAAAATATCACTATATAATACTCACGGACAACAGTTTTTAAGCAAAAATCCACCTCATACTGGACGTGTAAAAACTTTAGTGGAAATGTTTCCAAATGCAAAATTCATCTATTTAAAAAGAAATCCTTATACAGTATTCGAAAGTACCCGAAGCTTTTTCACAAATACGATACAACCACTACGATTACAAGATATAACCAATCAGCAAATAGAAGACAATTTAATCGAAGTATATCGCAAGCTTTTCTATAAATTTGAAGAAGAAAAACATCTCATACCTTCGAACAATTTAATTGAAGTAAAATTCGAAGATTTTGAATCCAATGCCTACGATATGACACAAGAAATATATAGGCACCTTAGTCTTCCTGGATTTGAAGAATCAAAAACCGATATAGAAAAATATCTCAGTAAGAAAAAGGGTTATAAAAAGAACCAGTATAAATACGATGAGCGTACTATCAAAATTGTAGAAAAAAACTGGGGATTTGCTCTTGATCAATGGGGATATAGTTTGTAATTTGTAATTTGTCAAAAAATGGATCTTACTAAAAAGAGTTTATTGATTTGCGCCTTTATAGGCAGCTGTATTTCATTATCCTCTGCTCAAAAAAATGTACCTATAGCGTACGGAAACATGGATCAATGGGTTACCCGCCATATTCACGAATCAGGCATAATAGGTGGTAATACAAAATTACTATATGAATTAGGACCAACTGCTACAATAGATGGCAACACTCCTTATCATAACAGAGGCGGTTCTCCTTGGGCCAATTCAAATGTTATGGCAAAAGTAGCAGGAATCGTCAAAACGAATACTTCTGTTTTCCCTGAAAAAAGAGGGAATGGATACTGTGCACGTCTTGAGACTCGTATGGAATCGGTCAAAGTAATGGGAATTGTAGATATTACTGTCTTAGCCGCAGGCTCTGTATTTCTCGGTTCCGTATTAGAGCCTATTAAAAGTCCTAAAAATCCACAAAGCCTCCTCAATTCGGGAGTTGCTTTTACTCAAAAGCCCAAAGCTATCGAGTTCGATTATAAAGTAAAAATGGCTCCGGAAAAATATCGTGTCAAAGCTACCGGTTTCGGGAGGACTTCTAAAGTAGATGGTATGGATATGTCTGGCGTAATATTGCTATTACAAAAACGGTGGGAAGACAAAGACGGAAACATATATGCTAAACGAGTAGGAACAATGGTCACTTATTACACCAAAGATACAGATTGGATAAATAACGCTCAATATGAAATCTTATATGGAGATATAACAAAACATCCCCAATATAAAGACTATATGCGTATACAAGTAGAAGAGCGATATGCATTAAATAGCAAAGGTAAAAACGTTCCCATAAAAGAAGTCGGCTGGGCCGAAGCGGACGAAATACCAACCCATATGGTATTACAATTTACATCCAGCCATGGTGGGGCTTATATTGGAGCTCCCGGAAATATTTTATGGATAGATAATGTAAGCTTAATTTATTAAATTAATTAGATATAAATACAGGAATGGGGCATAAAAGCCCCATTCCTGTATTTATATCCAATTAAATCTTAACTATACAGCCGTGTACGTAATACAGCCACTTTTTCATCAGTAATATAATCATCATAATCCATCATTTTGTCAATAATGCCTTTTGGTGTAAGCTCTATCACACGATTGCATACAGTCTCTATAAACTCGTGGTCATGCGAAGATAACAAAATATTACCCTTAAATGTCCGCAACGTATTATTAAATGCTTGTATCGATTCTAAATCCAAATGATTGGTCGGTGAGTCAAGCACCATTGTATTAGCATTTTTCATCATCATCCGGGCAATCATACACCTCATCTTTTCACCCCCAGAAAGGACAGAAGCACTTTTTAATATTTCCTCACCAGAAAACAACATTTTTCCCAGAAAACCTTTCAAATATATTTCACTTGTATCCTCTGAAAATTGAGCCAACCAATCTACCAAATTCATATCCGTATTAAAAAATGAAGAATTGTCCAACGGCAAATAAGCAGTAGTAATAGTCTGTCCCCACTCATACGTACCATCATCAGCTTTAAGTTCTCCATTAATTATATCAAACAATGCTGTCATAGCCCGAGGATCACGAGAAATAAAAACAATTTTATCATCCTTCTCAACCGTAAAATTTACATCTTTGAATAGTAAAGTCCCTTCAATTGATTTTTCTAACCCTTTTACTTCTAATATTTTATTTCCCGGCTCACGATCTGGAGTAAAAATAATTCCCGGATAACGACGCGATGATGGTTTTATCTCCTCTACATTTAATTTTTCCAACATTTTTTTACGACTGGTTGTCTGTTTAGACTTTGCAACATTCGCACTAAAACGCTGGATAAATTCCATCAATTCTTTCTTCTTTTCTTCAGCTTTTTTGTTCTGCTGTTGTTGCTGGCGTAATGCCAACTGGCTCGATTCATACCAGAAACTATAATTTCCAGCGAATAATTCGACTTTGCCATAATCTATATCTACAGTATGGGTACACACCGAGTCAAGAAAATGCCGGTCATGAGAAACAACCAATACTGTATTTTCAAAATTAGACAAATAATTCTCCAGCCACATTACTGTCTCAAGGTCAAGGTCATTGGTTGGCTCATCGAGTAACAAATTATCTGGTTGTCCAAATAAAGCTTTAGCCAATAAAACACGGACTTTTTGTTTTCCACTGAGATCTTTCATCAACATATAATGTAAATCTTCTTTGATGCCTAGTCCACTCAACAGATTTGCCGCATCACTTTCGGCATTCCAGCCCTCAAGTTCCGCAAATTTTTCTTCCAACTCAGACACACGAATACCATCAGCATCACTAAAATCGGCTTTATTATACAATGCGTCTTTTTCCTTCATAATATCCCACAAAACTGTATGCCCCATCAATACTGTATTAATAACTGTAAAATCATCAAACGCAAAATGGTCCTGGCTCAAAACAGACAATCTCTCCCCTGCTCCCAAAGATATCGTTCCATGTGTAGGATCCATCTGTCCACTCAGAGCTTTAAGCAACGTCGATTTCCCGGCTCCATTAGCCCCTATTATTCCATAACAATTACCTGGTGTAAATTTCAAATTTACATCCTGAAAAAGTATTCGTTTACCAAACTGTATGGCTAAATTATTTACTGTAATCATATACTTCCATTCTTAAAATTAGGGCACAAAGGTAGTCATTTTTATAATAGAATGAAAGTATCTCAAAATGTTGCAGGAGAACTCCTAAAAATAGTGTAACATAATTCAAATCTAAAAATAAACAACCCTAACTATACTCCTCCGATAATAATAAAAAATCAACAAGTTTTAGAAAAAAATTTACCCTCGTTACCACATATTAATGTGAAACAACGAGGGTAAATCATTAACTGATATTTATTAATCTTAAAAATGCACCATTTAAATAATGTACTGAGAGCTGATAGACTCATTCTCATACACTCTCCGAATAGTATCCGCAAATATGTCAGCGATGCTTATAATATGCACTTTAGAACACCCTTTACAATAAGGTATACTGTCAGTAAATACCATCTCTGTCATATTAGAAGACTCTATGCGCTGAGTAGCAGGATCCGACATTACAGCATGACTCGCAATTGCCCGTACAGACAATGCTCCTTTTGAAATCATCAAATCTGCAGCTTTTGTAATAGTACCTGCCGTATCTACCATATCATCTATCAATATTACATTCTTGCCTTCTACATCTCCAATTACAGTCATACTTTCTACCTCATTAGCCTTAGCTCTTGACTTATGGCAAAGAACCAAAGGAACTCCGAAATATTTCGCATAAGAATTGGCACGCTTAGACCCACCGACATCCGGAGTGGCAATAACCATATTCTCTAAATTCAAAGAAGAAATATAAGGACCAAATACAGACGATGCATATAAATGATCCACCGGAACATTAAAGAATCCTTGAATCTGGTCGGCATGTAAATCCATTGTTATCAAGCGACTGATACCAGCAACACTCAATAAATCGGCAATCAACTTAGCTGCAATAGATACACGCGGCTTATCTTTTCTATCTTGACGCGCCCAACCAAAATAAGGAACAACTGCGATTATCGATGCTGCAGAGGCTCTCTTCGCTGCATCGATCATCAATAAAAGCTCCATTAAATTATCGGAATTAGGAAATGTTGACTGTACCAAATAAACTTGGCATCCTCTGATCGATTCTTCAAAAGAAACACCAAATTCTCCATCAGCAAAGTGCTGGATCTTCATGTTTCCTAATTCACAACCCAAACTATTACATATCTTTTCAGCAAGATAACGGGAGTTGGTTCCCGAGAAAATCTTAAAGGGGAGTTTCTGGCTCATTGTGCTTTTAGAATAAATTCTATTGGTTAATTTTCTGCA